>NZ_JAALCR010000014.1 GCF_011065895.1 Paludisphaera rhizosphaerae
GTGGCCCGAAGGGCCGGATGAGGGGGCGGCCGGCATGGGATCCGTGTCCGATGCGTTGCTCGTCGGTCCACACCGATCGCCCCCTCATCTGACCGCTTCGCGGTCTGTCTTCCCCCGCGAGGGGGGAAGACCGTCGAACTGCAGTCCTTTCCTCGAGGACACAATGAGTCAATGCTTCGTCACGGTCTCATCGTAGTTGAGCAGCGCCTGGGCGACGACGGTCATCGCCGCGGCTTCGGCGGCGGGGATCGAGGCGTCGCGAGGGGCGTCGCCCACGGCCAGGAGCTTGTCGGCCTGGGCGCGGCCGGCGGCGAACTCGTCGTACTGCTCGCGGTACATGGCGTCGAGCAGGTCGGCTTCGGCTGGGGAGGCTCGGCGGCCGGTTAGAACGCGAAAGAGGAAGCCGACGCGATCGCGCGTCGTCTCGCCTCCCTCACGGAAGGCCCGTTCCGCCAGCGCCCGCGCGGCCTCGACGAACTGGGGGTCGTTCAGGAGGACGAGCGCCTGGAGGGGCGTCGCCGTGGGCTGCCGTTTAACGGCGCAGACCTCGCGGTTGGCGGCGTCGAACGTAAGCATGGCCGGCGGCGGCGACGTCCGCTTCCAGTAAGTGTAAAGACTGCGCCGATGGCTCCCCGCGCCGACGTCTCGGGTGTACTTCAGATTCGACTTCTCCTCCCAGAGCCCGTCCGGCTGGAAGGGTTTCACCGGCGGCCCGCCGATCGTTCCGACAAGTAGGCCGGACGCTGCGAGGGCGTTGTCGCGGGCCATCTCGGCGGTGAGGCGTTCGTGCGGACCCCGGGCGAGCAACATGTTGTCCGGGTCGCGCGCGTGCAACTCGGGCGAGGCGTCGGAGGACTGTTTATAGGTGGCGGATTCCACCATCAGCCGCCAGACGTGCTTCACATCCCAGCCGGAGTCGATCAACTCGCGGGCCAGCCAGTCGAGGAGTTCCGGATGCGACGGCGGCCGGCCTTGCGAGCCGAAATCCTCAGGCGTCGCCACCAGGCCGCGGCCGAAAAGCGACTGCCACCAGCGGTTCACCGTCACCCGAGCCGTGAGCGGGTTCTTCGGGTCAGTCGTCCAGCGGGCCAGGCCCAGGCGGTTTCGGGGCTCCCCGTTGGGGAACGGGAGGAGGCTGTGGGGCGTGTCGGCCGTAACGGGATCGCCCGGGGCGTCGTAGGCTCCGCGTCTCAGGACGAACGACTCCCGAGGCTGGGGCATCTCGCGCATGACCATGATCTCGGCGATCGCGTCGGCGATTCGCGCCTGTTTCATGCGAGCGTCGCGAACGGCCGCCAACTCGGCCTTGTTCTTGGCGTCGACGTCGGCGAAGAAGTAGTCGCGGAGGCTGTCTTGGTCGGCCTGGGAGAGCGTACTCGGATCGGCCGCGAGCAGATCGAGGAGCGTCCGGCCGTCGTGAATCTGGGCGGCCTCCACGGGGGCCAGGGCGCGGTCGAATACCTGGAGTTCGTCGACCTCGCCGTCCTTGAAGCCCCGGTCGCGGAACCGATGGCCGACGGCCAGGTCGTCGGCGCCGCCGCCGGTGATCGTCCTGGTCAGACCGTCTCGAACGACCTCAACCTCGGCCGGCCGGCCGTCGATGTACAACTTGAGGCCCGACGCCCGGCTCGACCCGTCGTAGGTCAGGACGACGTGGGTCCATTGGTTGATGGGCACCTGCTCGCGGGCGGCGATCCCGATCGCGTTGCCCGGCCAGAAGTGGACGAGGGACGCCGTCAATCGGCCGTCCTCGATGAGGACCTGATAGCCTCGGCTGCCCGCGTCGGTCCAGGCCATCGACCGTCGCAGGATCACGGCTCGATCCTTTCGATCAGGCGACTTGATCCAGAGAGCCAGAGAGAACGGCTGATAGCGATCGAAGTTCCCCATCGGCAGAGTCGCGCCGTCCTCGCCGTCCAGCTTCAGCGCCTTGCCGACGCGGCCCTCGACGAGCGACGGTCCCTCGACGGCCTTGCCCGGCTTGCCCGCGTCGGCGCGGTTGGCAAGCTTACCGTCGGTCAGGTCGTCGAACGAGAAATCGCCGATCCGTCCTGTCGGGGAGTACACAGGCGGGCGAGAGCGATCGAGTTTGCGGAGCCACTCGTCGAACTCGTCCCGACGGCGAAGCCGCATCTGAATCTGGTTCGCGTCGGTGACTTCCACACCGGCCTTGGCTGCGGCCAGGGCGCTTTCCTGGCCGGCCTCGGCGAGCCAGAGAGTCGGGGTGGGGACGGCGTTGGTGAAGTGCGAGTAAAGGCCCGATTCATCGATGTTGTTGAAGAAGCTGAACAGCGAATAGAAATCGGCCTGCGTGATCGGGTCGTACTTGTGGGTATGGCAGCGGGCGCATTCGAGCGTCAGGCCGAGGAAGGCCGAGCCGTAGGTGATGGTGCGGTCGGCGACGTACTCGGTCCGCCACTCGGCCTCGATCGAGCCCCCCTCGTTGGTCTGGCGGTGCATGCGGTTGAAGGCCGTGGCCAGGATCATGTCGCGCGAGGGGGCCGGCAAAAGGTCGCCGGCGAGCTGCCAGGTGATGAAGCGGTCGTACGGCAGATTTTGGTTGAAGGCGCGGACGACCCAGTCGCGCCACGGCCAGACGGCGCGGTAGACGTCGGCCTGGTAGCCGAAGGTGTCGGCGTAGCGGGCGACGTCCAGCCAGTCGACGGCCATCCGCTCGCCGAAGCGAGGGGAGGCCAGCAGGCGATCGACAAGGCGTTCGTAGGCGTCCGGCGCGCCGTCGGTGAGGAAGGCGTCGATTTCAGCGAGCGTCGGCGGCAGCCCGGTCAGGTCAAAGGTCAGGCGGCGGATCAGGCGTTCGCGCGAGGCTTCGGGAGAGGGGGCCAGGCCCTCGCCCTCAAGCCGGTTGAGGATGAAGCGGTCGATGGGGTTGATCGGCCACGCCTTGCGGGCGACGTTGGGCGTCGCAGGCCGCTCGGGAGGAATGAACGCCCAGTGTTCCTTCCATTCGGCGCCCTGTTCGATCCAGCGCCGGAGGACGTCGACGTCTCCGGGAGCCAACTCGCGGCCCGAGTCTCGAGGAGGCATCCGTTCGGAGTCGTCCTCGGAGGCGATTCGAGCGAGGAGTTCGCTCTCCTCAAGGTTCCCCGGCACGACGGCGCGGATGCCCGACTTGGTTTCGGCGAGGGCTCCTTCGCGAGTGTCGAGCCGGAGGCCGGCCTTGCGGTTCTTCGGGTCGGGACCGTGGCAGTGGAAACATTTGTCCGAGAGGATCGCGCGGACCTGGCGATCGAAATCGACCCGCGCAGCCGGCTGGGGCCCCTCGGCGGCGAGGGCGCTGGAAACAGCCGGGAGGACGCAGCAGACCACCATCCACCCGAGAAGGGGGCGTTCGCCTCTCGACATCACACGAGTCTCCTCGCCGCAAAGGACCTTCGGGCCAGTGTATCAACACGTGCGCGGTCCAGCAAAGTCGCACCATGCTGCCGAGACCATCCTCGTCTCGGTGGTTCAGGTCGGCCCGATGCGAGTCGCCCCCGTTCTAGTCGTGACGTCCTGATCGCTGAGGAATCGCCGCTTTCCTTGTCGCTCGGATCGATCTTCGGACCATATTGTCTGTAGGAAGGTCGTTCGGGTTGCATGATCCGCCCGATGGATGAGCGTTCTTCGAGATCGACGAAACTCGTCAATCAAACCCAATTCGATCAACTCCCCAAATCACCACTGAACCAGCCTGCCGAAGCCTCCGGCGACGGCTTTTCGACCTGATTCATCGGTGTCGATCGAACCCAAAGGAACCCGCTCGTGACGATCGAACCGGATCTCCACAACCAGGCTCGCTCGCAGGTCGTGGTGGTTCTACATGAACGCTCCGGCGTCTGGGCCCGGCAACTCCGAGCCCGATTGGACGGAGCCCCGGTACGATGGGCCGAGACGCGGTCGACGGCCGGTTTGCTGGAGGCGGTCATAGGGGATGCCACTCCGGTCGTTTTAATCGAGGGCGGACCGGATCCCGAAAAGGCCCTTCGCGAAGTCGCGCAGGTCGTCGAACGAGGCTCGTCGCCTCTCATCATGTTCATCGATCCGTTCGACCGTCTGGATGTGATGGATGCTGCAAGAGATCTTGGTGTGACGCGTGCTGTGTCTGGGCGGGTCGCCCCGCCTGAGGTCGCTGAGTTGATCGGCCGTTGGATTGGATTGTCGGCCAAGGCGTACGCCAGTGAGGGGTGGTCTCGGCCACGGCCCGCAGACCCATCGCGCGATCCCTCGGCCTGGATCGAGGAGGTGATCGCCGCGGCCGCCCAGCGGGCGGACTGCTAGTCGTCGGGGACGCTTCCGCGTACTATAGGTGGACGTGACTCGAGCGTCCTGGCGAAGCCGTAACCTGGGGAAATATGGGAATGTCGGGCGAGACGGATATTGTGGTGACCGAGAAGGACGTGCTGGCCGCGCTGAAGGGCGTCAAGGATCCCGACCTGGGTCGTGACCTCGTTGACCTGGGGATGATCCGAGACGTCCGGGTGGGGCCCGGCAAGGTCGCGCTCACCGTCAACCTGACGACCCCGGCGTGCCCTCTCAAGGGGAAGATCGAGGCCGACGTCCGCCAGGCGTTGGAGAGCCGCCTCCCCGCGGGGCTTGAGATCGAGATCCGGATGACGGCCGAGGTCCGCGGCAAGGGCGCCGCCGAGACCGGCGACATCCCAGGCGTGAAAAACGTGATCGCCGTGGGCTCGGGCAAGGGGGGCGTGGGCAAGTCGACGATGGCGGCCTCGATCGCCCTCGGTCTGAAGGCGCACGGGGCGGCGGTCGGCCTGATGGACGCGGACGTCTACGGGCCTTCGATCCCCCATCTTGTCGGCGCGTCGGGTCGGCCGATGGCCCGGGGCGATCAGATCGTGCCGGTCGAGGCCGCCGGCTTGAAGCTGATGTCGATGGGCTTTCTGCTGGAGCCCGACCAGGCCGTCGTCATGCGCGGGCCCATGCTCCACGGGATCATGCAGCAGTTCCTCCGCAAGGTGGAGTGGGGCAACCTCGACTATCTGATCATCGACCTTCCTCCCGGGACCGGCGACATCCCGCTGACCCTGGCCCAGACGTTGCCGCTGACCGGCGCGGTGGTCGTCTGCACGCCTCAGGAAGTCGCCCTGCTGGACGCCGCGCGGGCCGTGGCGATGTTCCGCCAGCTTCGCGTGCCGCTCCTGGGAATGATTGAGAACATGGCGTACTTCGACGTCATGGCCTACCTTCAGGAGCGTGGAGGGCCCCAGGCCCGGCAGCTCGTGGAGGGGAAAGCCTGCTTTGATGAGGAGGGGGACGAACGCGTCTACCTCTTCGGCCGGGGCGGCGCCCGCCGCAAGGCCGAAGCGATGAATGTGCCGTTCCTGGGGGAGGTTCCGCTCAACCTGTTCCTCCGCGAGACGGGGGACATGGGTCGGCTGGACGCCGCGCTCAAGGAGGGCTCGCCCTCGAAGGCTGCTCTCATGGGCGTCGTCGAGAAGCTTGCCGCGCAGGTGAGCATCCGTAACCTGAAGAACCCCAAGATGCCCAAGCTTGAGATCCTCAACTAAGGACGGGGATCGTTCCATCGACAGGAGGGAAGTTCCGATGCGAATCATCAAGACGTGCCTTCTGACCGCGGCTCTGGCTGCTCTTTCGACGGCTTCGGCCCAGGCTCAGTACTGGGGCGGAACGACGGTCGTCACGAGGGGCCCCGGGGTGGTGGTCGGGCCGACTTACGCCCCGGTCGTCGCCAACCCTTATGTTGTGCCCTCGACGGTGGTCGTTCGCCGTCCGGCGGTGTACGCGGCCCCGACCGTGGTCGCCTCGCCGGTCGTGGCATCACCGGTGATCGCCTCGCCGGTCATCGCGGCCCCGATGGTCGCCACGCCGGGCCCGGTCTTGATGTCGCCCGGCGTGACGGTCGTTCGTCCGGGCTGGGGATGGGGGCCGGGGCCGAGGCCCTGGGGCTGGCGTCGCTGGTGAGCTGAGTTCGGATCTGGATCTGGACGAGACGGAAATCAGGGGCGGCATCTCGATGAACTTCTCCCGATTCGCGGCCGCGGCTTCCGTTTGCTTCTGTTGCTGCTGGGCGTCGCTCGTCCGCGCCCAGCAGCCCGTTTCGGTTGCGGTCGACGACCTCTCGAAGGTCGGCGTCGCGGCCGAGCGACTGCCGCGGATCTCGGACGTCGTCCGACGTCGGATCCAGGATCGCGAGATCGCCGGCGCGGTTACGTTGGTGTCGCGCCACGGCAAGGTCGTCCACTACGAGGCTCAGGGAGTCCTGGACGTCGAGAACGGTCGTCCCATGACTCCCGACGCCCTCTTCCACATGGCCTCGACGACCAAGCCGGTGACGGCCGTCGCGGTGGTCATGCTGGTCGAGGAGGGGAAGGTCCGGCTGACTGACCCTGTTTCTCGGTTCATTCCCGAATTCAAGGACAAGAAGGTCGCCGTCGAACGGGACGGCCGGGTCGAGTTGGTCGCCCCGAAGCGGGAGGTTCAGGTCCTCGACCTGCTGACCCACACCTCCGGCCTGCTCAGCGGCGGACTCGGCCAGAAGCAATTCCCAGCCGATTCGACGTTTCCGCGCAAGGGCGATACGCTGGCGGATTACGTCAACCGGATCGCGCCGGCGCCGCTCGATTTCGAGCCCGGGACGAAGTGGTCGTACAGCCCGTTCGGGGGGATCGACACGCTGGCTCGAATCGTGGAGATCGCCTCGGGCGAGTCGTTCGACGCGTTCCTGCGCAGACGGCTCTTCGAGCCGCTTGGGATGAACGACACCTTCTTTCACACTCCGGCCGACAAGGAATCACGGCTGGCCTCCTTCCACTCGCGGAAGGGGAAAGAGCTGAAGAAGGGGGATTACTCGTTCGGGTTCGTCGAGCCATACACCTCGGGCGCGGCGGGCCTGATCTCGACGGCTGCCGACTTTCATCGCTTCGGCCTGATGCTGGCCAACGGCGGCGAATTGGACGGGAAGCGGATCCTCAGCCCGCGCGGCGTGGCCGTATTGTCGGCGAATCACGTCGGCGACAAGTTCCCGGGGAACCTCGGCCGACCCGAGGGGATGGGGTTCGGGTTCGCGATGGAGGTTGTCGTCGATCCGATCCGCGCGGCCACGTTCCGGAGCGCTGGGAGCTATGGGTGGGATGGCGCGTTCGGCACCCAGATCTGGGTCGACCCGAGCCAGGGGATCGTCGCCGTCTTCATGATCCAGGGGTCGAACGCCCGCCAGATGCAGAACGACTTCGGGACGGCCGTGATGCAGGCCGTGGCCGAGTTGGATCGCCCGCGCTGAGCGTCACTTGAGTTCCAGGCTCCGCCAGAGATACCAACTGGCGACCGAGCGATACGGCCGCCAGGCCTCGCCCAGAGCGTGGCACTCGGCGGGGGTCGGAAGCTCGGCGAGCCCGTGCTTGTTCCGAAGCGCCGAGCGGACGCCCAGATCGCCGACTGGAAAGACGTCCGGGCGATTGAGGGCGAAGATCAGGAACATGTGAGCCGTCCAGACGCCGATCCCCTTCACGGCCGTCAAGGAGGCGATGATCGCGTCGTCGTCCCAGCCGTCGTCGATCCGGTCGACGGGGAGCGAGCCGTCGACGACGGCCCCGGCCAGGTTCAGGACGTATCGGGCTTTGGGGCGGGAGAGCCCGCAGGTTCGCAGGGCGTCCTCGCCCAGGGCGATCAGCCGGGTTGGATCGTAGGGGCGGCCGGCCAACTCGTGAAGCCGGCCGCTGATCGACGCCGCGGCCTTGGTCGAGATCTGCTGGGAGACGATCGACCCGACGAGCGCCCCCAGGCGATCCTCCCTGGGGGCGAGCCGACACGGGCCGACGCGCCGGATCACATCCTTGAGGTGTGGGTCGACCTTCCGAAGGTGGCGGAGGGCCTTGGACCACGGGTCGGCGGGTCGGCTCATCGGACGACTCCGGACCTCAGCGTGAGGCGATCACCTGGGCCAGCGGGCGGACGACGCGGGGGATGACCGACCGCTGGAGGATGTCCTCGCCGATCTCGCGCTGGCGGCGGAACGATTCCAGGAACGACAGATCGGGCCCGTTGCCCCAGTATTGGCGGATCGTGAGATACAGGCTGATCTGGTCGTCGCCGAACTCGCCGGTCCGAAGCTGGTAGGCGCTGGTGCGGGTCTCGACTGAGAGCCGGGCCTGGAGCTGACAGGACTCGTCCAGGGCCACCGTCAGGGAGGGCTCGAAGTTCACGACCTTCTTGGAGAGGGGAGTTTCCAGCAGCCCCTCGAAGGCGGAGCCCATGCCAAGAGCCTCGGCGACGACCTCGTCATGATTGCCGTCATACGTGAAGTCGAAGCCGAACGTGACGTCGAGGGCCTCGCAGTCCAGCAGGCTGATCGACAGCAGGTGGGGGGCGATGTCCAGGAGCAGTTCGTGCTGGCGATAGGCGTCCGAGAGCTGCTCGGGATTGGTGCAGCCAGACGCCAGCCGCCGGGCCTCGATGGAGATCGAGCGATGGGTTTCCGCGTCCTTGTCGCTCTCAAGGACGAGGTCCCCGTTCTCGCGGGACTGGAAGTCGCGAAGCTCGGGAAAGCCCTTCCTCATCTGCTCGAAGAAGTGCAGGACGGTGTCGCGGTTGCTGGGCAGCTCCATCTCGGTATTCAGATTGACGTTAACGTAGAAATCGTCGGCGTCTCTGTTGTATCGGTTCATCCGTCGTGCCTCGTCGCGTTCGTCTCGATTCGCCGTGGCGGCCTGGGAACGTCATCGCCGTTCCGTCCGGTCGAGCGGCGGCTTTCAGTGTACATCCAGCTGAACAAAGGATTGTACCAGATCCGGGCCCGAGGGGAAATGAACGGAGAGGCGCTCGAAGCCCTTTCGTGGGTGTAAAATCAGTCGAGATAGCGATTTGCGTCGATCGTGGGAGGTGGCGTCAAACGCGGGTGCGGCCGGTTTCGGGGTGACGAATGCGGATGGGGGGGATGACGTCGGGGTCGCGCCCGGGGTCCAGGAAGGCGCGGACGCCGTCCTCGGTCAATCGTGGGTCGGGCGGGACGGAATGGGAGACGCCGTCGCGACCGGCGGGAAGGCGTGCGACGACCTCGCCGTCCTCGACGGAGACCGGCACGGCTCGGGAGTTCGCCACGACGACCAGCGGCGGAACCTCCGCGCCGGGGGGCTCGGTTCGGACGGTCAGGGTCCAGGGGCGGCCGGGGAACCAGGATCGTTTCCACTGGTAGGACAGGGTGATCTCGGGATGAGGCCCCGGCGCGACGGTCTCGGCCGAGGGCTCCACACCCGGAGAATGAAGCAAGGCTCCGTCGGAGGCGTCCTGGGCGTAGACCCGGACGTGCCAGTGGTTTGCGCCCGGCGAGGCCGTCGGTTCAGCGCCAGCGGGGGTTGGAGCGTTAAGAATCCACGAGCCCGCCCGTTGGTAGTCGTCGCGCCGGACGTCGAAGCGGAGGGCTTCGGAATCGTCGGGGCCGGCGGGAGGGGCCCCGCGACGGGCTGCGACACGGGCCGATCGGGCGTCCGGGGGCCAGGTCCAGCGGAGCTGGATTCGAGCGACGTCCGGCGAGGCGGCGATCGGATCCAGTCGCACAGCGCGGAGGTCGGTCGGATCGACGAGCCGGGCGAGCCAGGCTCCCCGGCCGACGATCAGGTGGCCGTTCAGCGCGGTCAGCGGCGTGTAATAGCGTCCGGTCGGGCCGAGGGGATCGAAGTCCTCGGCGAGTCCGGGTCCCGTTGGTTCGATCCAGTCGCCGCCGAGGGCCTCGATCTCGGCCGGCGCAACGGCCGATCCCGGCGGTTGGGGCAGGGGACTGCTCGTCCGTCGCAGTCGGATCGTCCCTCGCGGCGGGGCGGCCCATTCGATCCGGATCCGACCGGTCGGATCGACGATGGTCCGAGGAGGGCCCGTTGGGGAGGCCGGCGGGGTGGCGGCCACGGAGATCGTCACCCCGGCCGAGGGGAATCGCCGGTCCTCGGGGGTCCGGAAGATGGCGAAGACGGCGTAGTGGTAGACGCGTCCTTCGGCGACGTCGCGGTCGAGGGCCGAGTCGTGAGCGGCTGCGATTCGATCGCCGTGGCGGGGCGTCCGGGGGACGACCTCGGCGTTCCGGACGACGCGTATCTCCGCCGCGCCGGGGGGGGCGTCCCAGGAGAGGGTGATTGCGCCGTCGCCGGCCTCGGCGCGGAGGTTGCGGACGTCCGGCAGGAAGACGATCGGCCCCGCGGCCACGGCGGCGAGCGACTCAGCCTGCCCGCGACGGCTGAGGACGGCATAGCTGACGGTCGAGCCCGGCTCGACGGTCTGGTCGAGGAACTCGGCCCCGGCCGTCTCGGCGATCCGGGTGCCGTCGGCAGGGTGCTGAGGGAGGTCGCCGGGCTTCCGGAGGATCACGAACGACGGTGGCGCGAGGTCGTCGGGCGAGGGGGGGAGCCAGGAGAGCCGGACTCCCTCAGCCGTGACGCGGGCGTCGAGGTTCGTTGGGGCGTCGGGCGGGCAGCGTTCCAGGCCGGTCAGTGCGGCGGGGAGGTCTGCGGCCAGTCCAAGGCTGCGAAGGTACAGCCGACGGGCCTCGGGCGGATCGACCCGTTCCAACTTCTTGGCTCGTGCGGCCAGCACTTCCGCCTTGCGGAGTCGATCGGCGATCCGGCCGTGGGCCGAGGCGATCGCCGGCGAGTCGGGCGCGACGATCTTCCGCCAGGCGGCCAGCGTCCGAGCCGCCGACCAGATCCGGCCGCCGGCCTCGGCCAACTCGAAGGCCATCCGCAGTTGGTCGATTTCCTGTTCACGCTCGGCGACTCGGGCCATGCCGTTGCGGGCGCCGACGTGCTGCGGGGCGTACTTCTGGACCTCCTCCAGGTTTCGCCGCGCCTCGGCCAGGTCGTGCGTTCGATAGGCGTGGAGGGCCGCCGCGAATCGACGGATCAGGGCTTCCCTCAGCGACAGTCGGAACCCGCAGACGCATTTCGGGGTGTCGACCAGGTTGGACCGTTTGCAAACCGGGCAGTCCCACCGCAACGAGGCACCACAATGCTTGCAACGTGCTGTCGCGGCGCGGGCGGTCGGGCTCAACTCGGTCACGCCGGCGCAGCTTCGGCAGCGAAGGAACCTGTAGCCGTCCCCCTTCGAGAGACCGGTCTTCGACGCGGCGGCTTTCGGAGCTGGTCCGCTGTCGGCGGCGACTCCGACCTTGCGAGCGGCTCGGAGGATCAGCCGGTGCGCACGGTCGGGGGGGATCCCGCGTGAGCCTGCCTCGTCCACCAGGGCGACATGCGTTCCCGAGTCGATCCGCGACAGGCCACGGACGGCGAATGCGGCGGTTTGCTCGAAGGCTTCCTCGGCCTCAAGGGCGAGCGTCCGGTCGTATCGGGCGCGAGTCTTCGGGTTGGCGAGGTGGGTCTGGGCGTGGGAGACGATCTCCAGCCAGGCCGTCTTCTCGGCGGTGACCTGGGCTTTTTTCATCCAGCGCTGGCGTTCCTCGTCGGCTCGGCCGGCGATCACGATCAGCGGAGCGTCCCGGAAGAGCCCGAGCGCGTCGTAGAGGTCGCGACGGTCAAGGTGATCCAGAGCCATCCGGATCTGGCGGCGGGTGGAGGCGTCGAGCACGTCGGGAGGCGGGCCGTGGTCCTCGGCGTCGTCGCGGCTACCCTCCTCGTCGATCAGGAAGGGGAACGGTTTGGTCAGGCGGTCGAGCGTCTCGGCCTCGATTCCAACCCGAGCGGCCTCGGCCTTGAGCAGATCGCGGTCGGTGGAGTTCAAGCCCCCCTTCGCGGCCCGTAGTTTGATCAGCCGTTGCAACTCGTCGAGCTTCGCCTCGCGGCGGGCGACGTCGGCGGCGGACAACTCGGCGTCGTAGGCGGCGCGATTGATGGGGCCGCTCAGGAGGGCGGCGCGGAGGGAGGGGATCTCGTCGAGGAAAAGCTGGTTGGTGTGGCGCGTCTTCGGGTTTCGAGTCCCCATCGACCATGCCGGCTGCTTCTTCTTGAGCGCGGCCTCGATCTCGGCGACGGTCGCCCCTGGTTCGACGCCCAGTCGTTCGTAGTAATCTGCGATCATGTCTCGATCGATCGCTCCGCCAAGCCTAGGGCTGGTTCCGCCGATTCTCTATTTTCAGACGTCGGGAGGCGATCGTCCAGCCCCCCGGAAACCCTTGTCGGGCTGGCCGACGCCTACTACGCTGGTTCGCGTCGGCCGCGAAGGGGCCGGCGTCCTGGACACTCCCTGCCAAGAGAAAGCGACTCGCAGCCATGACCTCCAAGGTGAAGATCACGACGACTCACGAGAACGGCCGGACGCTCGCCTCCAGCGGATCGCCGTGGGAAGGGAAGATCGGCTACTCCCGGGCCGTTCGGGTTCGCGACCAGATCCACGTCACCGGCACGGTCGGGATCGAGGCCGACGGCACCTACGCTCCGACCTTGGCGGGTCAGACGCGACGCGCCTTCGATATCATCGTCGCGGCGCTTGAAGCCCTGGGCGGCAAGCCTGCGGACGTCGTGCGTACGCGGATCTACGTCACCGACGTCTCGAAGTGGCAGGAAGTCGGCGAGGTCCACGGCGAACTCTTCGGCGACATCCGCCCGGCCCTGACGATGGTTCAGGTCTCCGCCCTGATCGACAAGGAAGCTGTGGTCGAGATCGAGGTGGAAGCCCTCGTGCAGGACGAGGCGCGACCAGCCTGATTCCTGGATAAAGACGCCGGGCCGCGGCTCAGAGCGGCTCGGCCTTCCGGAGCGATTCCGGCACGGGCTGCCGCGACAGGGCGTAGCAATACCCGGCGACGGCCCGGATCTGGGCCTCGTCCAGCAGTGGCCCCCAGGCGGCCATCCGCGAGCCGGGGACGCCGACGCGGATCACCCGCAAGACGTCCGCCGGCTTGTCGCCGTGCTTCCACTTACCGTCGGTGAGGTCGCCGATCTGCTCCCCGCCGAAGCTCGCCGACAACGGCCCGTTCCCCTTGCCCGACGTCCCATGACAGGGGACGCACCGCGTCAAGAAGACTGATCGGCCCTCCATCAGGAAGTCGTCGTCGCGGATCTCCATCGGCGGCGGCTCGACCTCCGGCGCGAAGCTGAGATAACCAACCGCCCCCGAGACCAGCATCAGGACAAGGCCGAGCAGGATCCAGGGGAGGGGCGAGGAGGTTGTCTGGGAAACGGGCGACGGAGCGGGGTCAGGGTTCGACAAGGTGGGGACCGGGGATCAAGCCATCGGGATCAACGCGAACGACGCCGCACGGGGCTGAGTGTCCAACTTACCCGCCGCGCAGTCTCGCCCACAAGGCGAGCCGATCTCTCACACGTCGGAGACCGGCGCCGGCTTCTTCCTCGATATGAGGAGTCGTCGAATCCAGAGCGGCGCGGTGACCAGCCCGACGAAGCCGACGACGAATCCGATCTGGGACAGCCGAGCGTCTCGCTTGTCTTTCCTCACGGCCTGCTCATAGGCCGCCTTCGGAGATAGCGACGGGAGTTCCGGCGCCGACGTCTCGGTGTAGCCCGTCCAGAAGGCGGGGTCGTCGTCCGGGTGTCGGCCTTGCTGGAGGCGGTCCATCATGAACTTCGTCCGCGCGGCCTGCCAGGCGTCAGCCTCGGCGCGAAGCGACCGGTAGTCTGGTTCCATAACCTGGACGGCTTGAGGAGCAACCTGGGGGCCCGGTAGGGCATCCATGAGTCGCTGACCGCCCGGAGCGTCGGGCAGCATCGAGCCTTTACCGTCCCGGATCAACTCGCGACACCTCAGCCAGGCGAAGAGGGCGAGCGAATTTCGCCCCGAGCCGTCGTCGATCGGGAATCCTTCCGTATCCTGAGCGAGCGCGAGTTGGAGGGCGTAGTAGACGTCCACGCTTTCCCAGGCGTTCCCAAGCACGATCAGACCTGTCAACCCGCGGACGGCCTTGTGGGCCTCCGCAGGCCGGATAGCTCCAGGGCTGCTGTAGGGCTCAAGTCCCAGGAAGTTCGGCAGTTCTTGAAATGGTCCCGAGGGTGGATCGATCAGCCAATCAAGAATCCGAAGCTGGTACGACTCGCGGCCGAAGTGAGCATTGGGATTGATCCGGATCGCCTCCGCGATCTCTTGACGAGCCGCCCTCACCTCGTCGATCTTCTCGCGGTCGGCCCCGCCGCGGATCCAGCGGTGGACCAGGAAGGTGCCGAGGTTCGCGTGGTAACGATACTCGTGGTCGCGGCGTTCCGGAGAATCGGGCGATGCGTCCAACCGCCTCCCTTTCCTCGTCATCCAGCCGATCGCCTCGTCGCCGAGGCCGAGACGGTCGCAGGCGACACCTGCGTCGTCATAGGCTTCCAGGTCTTCCGGGTGCTGCTCGAGACGCTTCGCCACGCGGGTCAGCCGCATCTCATAGTAGAGTGGCGGATTCCGAGGGAATCGACCGGTCAGTACGGCGACCTCTTCAGGCATGCCCCGTGCCTCCTCAGCCGGCGTGTCCCGGTCCCACAGGCAGGCGAAGACGAGCGGCGGAGAGGCGAGCAGTGCGGCCGCAAGGACCCAGGCTTGGCGCATGGGAGAGGCTCCAGGAAGTCCGAGACGTGACAACCCCTTTCTTGAATATGACAACTGTAAGACGATGGCTCGCGTCCGTCAAGCGGCGGGCTCGGGCTTCTCGGCGAGGTCGCGTCGCGGGCGGATGGCGAGGACGACGGCGGCGGAGGCCAACGCGATGAGAGCGAAGCCGCCGAAGATCATCGTGAGGGGGATGTTGCGGTCGCGGAGTGCGCCAAAGCCCCAGTCTGCGAAGCCGCCGGTGCTGATGCTCACCAGGTTCATCAGCCCGTAGCCCAGGGCACGCCTGTCGGCCGGGACGATCTGTGAGAGGATCGGCATGTTGTTGCAGTCGAAGAAGCCCCAGCCGATGCCGTAAAGCACCAGGAACGCCACGGCCAGCCCCAGGTGCTCGGAGAAGCCGACGCCGAACAGGGACGGCAGGAACAGGATCATGCCGGCCGCGCTCACGAGGATCCGGCCCCGGTCGGTGCGGCGCATCCCCATATCGGCCAGCCAACCGCCCAGGACCACCCCGGCCATTGAGGCCAACTGCACGGGGAGCACGGCGTAGACGCCCGCGTTCCCCTGGGTCAGGCTGAACCGCTCCTTGAGGATGTCGGGCATCCAGTCGCGGACGACCCAGCCGGCGATGGCAGGAAGCGTGAAGTAAATGACGAGCAGGCGATAATCGCGGTTCCTCAGCAACTCCCCCAGCGCGGAGAACATCGAGGCCTCTCGATGCTTCTCTTCCGCCGGCTTTGTGGGCCGATCGCGGAGGATCAACAGAAGTGGTAGGGCGTAAATCATTCCGATCACCCCGCACGCCTGGAAGGCGAACCGCCAGCCCAGGGCGGGAGAGTCGGCGACGTGTCCTGCATAGGCGCCGATGATCTGCCCCGCATAGATGCCCGCCTGATGGACGCCGACCGCCCGGGATCGCGTCGACCCGCGGTGGTAGTCGGCGATCAACGCCAGCGCCGCGGGGATGTAAAAGGCCTCGCTGATCCCCATCAATGCCCGGGTGGCGACCAGGCCGTGGTAGTCGGTCACGAAGCCCGTCGCCATCGTCACGGCCGACCAGACCAGCAGGCTGCCGCCGATCACCAGCCGTCGCCCGAAGCGGTCCGCAATGTAGCCTCCAAATGGGCTCAACACCGCGTAGATCCACTTGAACGATCCGAGCATGAATCCCCATTGCGCCCGGTCCTCAAGCCCCGGCACGTCGGCCATGATCGACGTCTTCATCGTCGCGACCATTTGCCGATCGAGGTAGTTCAGCAGCGCGACCGGGATGAGCATCGCCACCACCAACCAGGCGATTCGCGAGGGCGGCTGCGGGTCCTGGGGGAAGTCGGAGTCGAGGGGCATTGGAACACCAGGGGGAGGTGAACGGAATGTGCGCGGAGCGTTCGTCGCCATCCGGAGGAGTCGACCCGCTGACGCCTTCTCCCCTTGAGGGAGAAGGTGCCCCGCAGGGGCGGAGGAGGGGTGGACGTACGGAAGCTATCGACCTCGATATCCTCAATGACCCGACGCCGGTCGCCCCCTCATCCGGCCGCTTCGCGGCCACCTTCCCCCGCGAGGGGAGAAGGCCGTTATGGTCTCGGCTTCGGAGGGTCGAAGGCTTCGGGTCGACGGATGACGAGGCCGCATTATCGCGGCCCGCGCCGATCGGTTCCATCCCCCCGCGTCAGGACTTTCGGCCGGTCAGAGTGATCCGCCCCAGCTTGTAGCGGCGGGCACCGTCGTCGTTGGGCAAGGGAAGGGCGAGGACAGGGGCGCCGTCACGGCGGCCGACGGAGATGAACACGTCGTACGTCCCCGGCGAGGTCGAGACGGTGAAGACCCCCATCGGATCGCGGTGAGGCATCGCCACGACGACCTCCGAGCGAACAGCTTTGACGGGAGCGGCCTCGGGAGGGCCGACCTCCAGCGTGCGGACGTCGAACGATTCGTCGACGTTCACCGAGACGATTCCGCCCTTCTCGTCCTTGAGCGTCAGCGCCGGAAAGCCTGTGGGATAGCAGGGGGCGACGCCCGCGTTCGCCCATGAGGTTTCCAGGGTGAACGGGTCGCCGAGCGCCGTCTCGCGCGGCCACGAAGCCGAGCGGAGTTGAATCCGGTAGCCCATCCGCCGATTGATTCGGTCGATGGTCTCGCGGTTCTCCTCCAGCTCGATCCGCGGCCACCAGTGGATCGACATGTAGCTCGCGTGGTAGTCCTCAACCGACTTCAGCAGCAGGCCGCCGTCCCAGGCATTCCGCTGCTTGGAGCCGCCGTAGTGCTCGTGCTCCAGGACGACGGGGAGTTTCGGCCAGAATGCCTGGGCCATTTCGGCGTGATACCAGGAGCGAGGCGGCGGCTGGACGAGGATGCTGTCGTCGCGGAGCGTGACGCCCTTTGAGAGGGCGTAATCCGTTGCCGGCTGGTGGGCTCCAGGTTTGTCGGGGCCGGCGACGTCGTCGCTGATCGCCAGGAGCGTCCGGGGGAAGTGCTTGCGGTAGAGGTCGACGTGGACCTTTACGGCGGCCAGCGTCTGTGCGTCGTCAAGCTGGGCCCCGAAGCCGGTGTGGCCCTCTCCCCACATGCCGAACGAACCGACGTCGATGAACGCGACGTCGGGGTTGCCGTCGTAACGCTTCGCCATCGCGGCGAGGAACGCGTCGAGCTTCGCGAGGAAAACCGGGTCCAGGTAGTCCGGCTCCCAGAGCGGCCCGTCCTTGGCCGGCCCCTTGCCGAAGGCGAAATTCACCCCCTTCGCCCCGGCCGCCTGGACCCATCGCGGGGTCGCGTCGCGCATCCAGCTTTCGGTGGACGTCACCCGGATCGCGACCTTGATCCCCCGTGCGCCGAACCGGCGGGCGGGGGTGTCGAAGAGCGACCAGTTGAACTTGCCTTCCTCGGGTTCCAGGAACGCCCAGGGGACGCGCAGGTAGACCGTGGACAGACCGGGGAAATCCGCCAGCGTGTCCGAGGGCTCCAGCTTCGAGCCGTAATTCGTGATGATGTTCGAGTAGTAATGGAGCGTCCAGCCCATGTCCGGATTCACCAACGCCCGTCCGTCGTCGACAGGATGGACGACCTCGCGGGGGGGATCCTCGGCGAACGCGGGGTGGAGTGTTAGGGCGAGGATGGTCGCGATCGCCGCGAATCGGTTCATGGGAGGCTCCTCGATCAGTCAGACGGCGACGACTTCGACGCCCATCTCGCGATAGGGGGCGAGCAGGTCGTCGGCTGCGGCCGAATCGGTGATCAGGTGGGTGAGCCGGCCGGCCGGGGTGATGAGATGGGGCGCGACCGTGCCGAGCTTCTCGCTGGCGACGACCACGGCGACCCTCGCGGCATGGGCGATCATCGCACGTTTGACCTCAGCCTCCTCACTGTCGAAGGTCGTCACGCCGGCCTCGGGATGGAGGCCGGCTGCGCCCAGGATGCAGAGGTCGGGACGGAGGAGACGGTAGGCGTCGACCGTGGCCACACCCACTCCGGCCCGCGCCGACTTGAATAGACGGCCGCCGATGACGACGACCTCGATCCTGGGGTGCTCCGCCAGAACGGTCGCCGCCGGCAGGCTGTGAGTGACGATCGTCAGCGAGAGGTCGGGCGCCAGCCGATCCAGAACGGCCAGCGGCGTCGTGCCGGCGTCGAGCGCCACAAGCTGGCCCTGGCGCAGAAGCTGCGCCGCCGCCGCGCCGATTCGCTTCTTGGCGTCGGTCGACTCCTTCTGTCTCGCCTTGTGCTCAACCGACGTCGGCGTCCGGGGCAAGGCTCCACCATGGACGCGTTGGAGGAAGCCCGCGCGGTCCAACTCGCGAAGGTCGCGGCGGACGGTGTCTTCCGAGACCCCGAACCGCCGGCTCAACTCCGAGGCCAGGATCTTCCCCTCGCTCTGGAGGACCTCCAGAAGCTTCCGCTTACGTTCCGCCGTGAGCATCGCAACCCCCGCAGACCACCCGATCACCTCCGTTGGATCGTCGCATTCGCCGGCTCTTGCGTCAATCCTGCACGATATTGCGGCAGTCTGCGTCAAGATTCCATGAAAAACCGACTCCTCGACTTGAGGTTGAGCGTTCCGGACGTAGAATCGACGTGAACTCGGAAACTTCGTGCAGATAACCGCAGGGTCCCGCAAGGGTGAACGACTCCTCCATGGATGCTTCGACGGCTTTGAAGAGGTTCCCCTTTCTCCCCTCGGCGCTGGCCGGACCGGAGCGGCTGGCGACCTTCGGATTGTTCGCGCTCGACGGCGTTGGATTCGGCTCGTGGGCGGCGTATCTGCCGACCTACAAGGCGAGCCTCGGCCTCAGAGACGGCCAACTAAGCATCGCGCTGTTCGCGATGGTCGTTGGAAGCATGGCCTCGATGCCCTTGTCGGGGCGGGTGCTCGCGCAACGAAGTACGCGGGTCGTGGTGCTGGCCGGGGCGTCGTCGTTCTGCCTGACGATTCCGCTCGTGGCCTTCGCCGCCGTGACGTTCGGGAGCATGGCCGGGTTCGTGCTGGCGGCGTTGCTGTTCGGTGCAACCAAGGGGATCATCGACGTCTCCGCGAACGCCCATGCGATCGGCGTTGAGCATGACGGGGCAGGGCCGTTGCTGTCGACCTGCCACGGCGGCTGGAGTTTGGGCGTCCTCTGCGGGGCGACGGCCGTTGCAGGGGCGCTGAAGATCGGGATGCCCCCCTTGCTGGCGACATTCCTGATCGCCGCCGCCTTGCTGGGCCTGACGGCCGCGGCCTCACGCGTGTTGACGGAGACGAAACCTGAGGCCGTCGCCGATCGTCCAGCACGCTCCGTCTGGCCTCGCGGGCGGTTGATTCCGCTGGCCGCGCTGGCGTTCCTCGGCCTCTTCTGCGAAGGGGCGATGGGAGACTGGGCTACGATCTTCCTCTCGGACGTGGCGCGGGCTTCGGCCTCGGCCGCGGCGATGGGGTTCGCGGCCTACTCGCTGGTGATGATGTGCGGCCGGTTCGCCGGCGACCGTTTCGTCGCCAAACTCGGGCCCGTGGGATTGCTGGCGAGCAGCGGATTGAGCGTCGCCCTGGGCCTGGGATTGGCTGTCCTCTTCCGCGGCTACTGGCCGACCGTCGCCGGCTTCGCATTCGTGGGGCTGGGCGTCTCAAACATGGTCCCGATTCTCTTCCGCGCCGCCGGCCGCGACGGCGATTCTGGCGCGGCGATCGCGTCGGTCTCGATCGTCGGCTACCTCGGCTTCCTCGTCGGCCCGCCGCTGATTGGAGCCCTCAGCCAGTACGTCGGCCTTGCGTCCGCCCTCTCCGTGGTGATCCTCTTCGGCCTGACCATCGCCGCCGGCGCGAAGTTCGTCGGCGACTCGACCAAACCCGAAATCGACCTGTCAAAAAACCCTCCAGAAAGAACCACTCATGTCCAGTGCGAACCGACCCTTTGAATATGCCCTCGCCGCCATCGACATCGACGAGACTCTGATCGGACCCGACAAGAAGATCGGATTGGCCAACCGGAAGGCGATCGCCGAATTGCAATCGCGCGGCTGCCGCGTGGTGCTGGCTTCCGGACGTCGGCACGCGAACATGTTGCCGTACTACGCGGAGTTGGGCCTGGACGACTACGTCGTCTCCTGCCAGGGGGCTCGCGTTCAGCACGCGACGACCGGCGAAATCCTCCACCGCGCCGAGGTCGACCCAGCGTCGGCCGCCTCGCTCGTCGCCGAGGGCCTGGCCCGCGGCTTTGGAATCCTCCTCTGGCTCGACGACCAGGTGTTGGGCCAGGGCGATTCCAGGTTGATCGGCAAGTACGAACACCTGGCCGACGATCCCGTGGCGCGCGTCGACCTGGCCGCGGCCGTCCCCCAATCGGCCGAGAAGGTCGTCTGGCTCGGCGAGCCTGATCTCATCAATAAGACCAGGGCCGAGATGCACGATCGGCTCGACAACAAGCTCCTGACCACGATCACCGAGTCCTGGTCGCTCGAATTCACGGCCCTTGAAGCGGACAAGCGCCACGGTCTGGCGGCGTTGGCGCTTCGGCTGGGAATCCCGCGTGAGGCCGTTCTCGCCTTCGGCGACGGCAACAACGACGCCGGGATGCTGGCCTGGGCCGGGATGGGAGTCGCCATGCCCCACGGCCGAGCCTCAGCCCACGCCGCCGCCCGTATCGTCGCCCCGGAAGGAGATCGGGAATCGGCCCTGGCGCGGGGCGTCGAGCACTTGCTTCGCCGGCCCGACGGGGTCATGGTGGCTTGATGAAAGAGGCTCGTTTATCGACCTGACTCGGGAGGGGAACCAATGCGGCTCCTTCGATTCGTGATCGCCTGGCTGCTCCTCGTCACCGGGGAGGCGGTCGCCGATGACGGCCCCATCGCCCTCACTCACGTCCGGTTGATCGACGGAAGCGGTGGACCGGCGATCGACGATACGACGATCGTGATCGCCGGCGGACGGGTCCTCGCTGCTGGACCTGCCGCGACAGTCCCTCCCGGCGCGGCGGTCCGCGAACTTCGAGGCAAGACGGTGACTCCCGGTCTGATTTCGGATCACAGTCACATCGGCCAGGTCCGCGGCGTGAGCGTCGGCGCGCAGAATTACACTCGTGAGACGATTGAGGGCGAGCTTCGGCAGTATCGCAACTACGGCGTGACGACGATCACGGCCCTGGGGAACAACGGCCCGCTGTTCGAGACGATCCGCGCCGAGGCCCACGCCGGCAAGACCGACGGCGCGGACCTGTTCGGCGTCGACCGGGCCATCGGCGTGCCCGACGGCGCGCCGCCGCAGGCGATGATCAAGGTCGGCGCCGACCAGTTGTTTCGACCGCGCAACGCCGACGAAGCCCGCGCGGCGGTCGACGCGATGGCAGACCGCAAGACCGACCTCGTGAAGATCTGGCTCGACGACTTCGGCGGCGGCGTCCCGGCCAAGATGAGCCCGGCCGTTTACCAGGCGGTCATCGACCAGTCCCACAAGCGGGGCGTTCGCGTGGCTGCCCACATCCACGACCTGGCCGACGCCAGGGCGATCGTCGCCGCTGGCGCGGATATCATCGCCCACGGCGTTCGAGACCAACCCGTCGACGCCGAGTTCATCGCGGCTCTGAAGGCGAAGGGCGTCTGGTACATCCCGACGCTCGCCCTCGACGACGCATCCTTCGCCTGGGCCGATCAGGCCGCCTGGACTCAGACCGCGTTCGCAAAGGCCGCGATTTCGCCGGAGTTGGCCCATCAGATCGACGATTCGGAATGGCGAGCGAAGATCCTGGGCGATCCGAAGTTGAAAGGGTCGCGGACGTCGCTCGTCATGAATCAGAAGAACCTGAAGACGCTGTTCGACGCGGGCGTCAAAATCGGCTTCGGCACGGACAGCGGAGCCACTCCCTTGCGAGTCGCCGGCATCGCCGAGCACCGTGAACTGGCCCTGATGGTCGAGGCGGGCCTGACTCCGATGCAGGCCCTGACCATCGCCACGACTCACGCCGCTGAACTGCTCGGTCTGCACGACCGCGGCCGAATTGCTGCGGGCCTTCGCGCCGACCTCATCGTCTTCGACGCCGATCCCTTGCAGGAGATCGGGAACAGCAAGACGATCCGCGAGACCTGGGTTCTCGGCCGCGCGTATCCCCGCGCGGCCGAAGCGAAGCCCTGACCGGGTGCTCAGGCCGACGCCAGCGCCGGGGCGGTCACGTCCTGGCGAGGGCCGAAGAACTCGTAGCGGATTCGATCCTCGTCGACGCCGAGTTCCTTGAGCGCGGTATAGACGCCTCGCATGAATGGTCGGGGACCGCAAAAGTAGAAGACAGCCTTGTCGACCGGAGCCCAGCGCCGGAGGAAGTCGGCGCTCACCACCCCGACGCCGTCGCAAAGCCCGTTGTCGAGATCGTCGGCCAGGGGTTGGTCGAAGAGGACGTGCGTCGTGACGTTCGGCAACTCGTCCAGCTTCTTGATCTCGTCGGCGAAAGCTCGGGCCCGGCTGTTCCTCGCGGCATGCAGGAGATGCAGCGGGGCGCGCCGGCCGGTATGGACGTGGTGCTTGGCCATCGACAGCAGCGGCGTCACGCCGATACCGCCCGCGAGCAGGACGACCGGTCGATCGTCTTCAGAGAGGGTGAATTCGCCGCAGGGGGGGCCGATCTCCAGCCTGTCGCCGACCTGGACGTCGTCGTGCAGGTGGTTGGAGACCAGGCCGTCCGGCGCGTCCACGGCGAGCTTCGACTCACGCTTGACGCTGATCCGATAGTGATCCAGCCCAGGACGATCCGAGAGGCTGTAATTGCGGGGGGACGTCGGCGTCCTGGGGAGGTCGACGCGGATCGTGAGATACTGACCTGGCTCGAATGTCGGCAGCGGTCCGCCGTCGGCCGGCCGGAGGTACAGCGAGGTCACCTCCGCGCTTTCGGGGACCTTGCGATCGACGATGAACTCGCGATAGCCGTTCCAGCCTCCGACCGCCTCGCGCTGGGCCTGATAGATCGTGGCCTCGCGGTTGATGCAGACGTCCGCCAGGAAGCCGTACGCTTCCGCGACAGCCCCGATCACCTCGTCGGTGGCCGCCTCGCCGAAGACGTCGCGGATCGCCGCCAGGAGGTGCTTGCCGACGATCGGATAATGTTCCGGCTTGATCCCCAGGGAACAGTGCTTCTGAGCGATCAATTCGATCGCCGGGGCGAGCACCGCGGGGTTGTCGATGTGCGCGAAATAGGCGCAGATCGACCCCGCCAACGCTCGCTGCTGCCCTCCAGAATGCTGGTGCGCCTGGTTGAAGTACGCCAGGACCTCGGGGTTGCCGGCGAACATCCGGGGGTAGAACCGCCGGGTGATCGCCTCGGCGTTCGCCGCCACGGCGGGCGTGATTCGCTTGATGATCTCGATCGTCTCGGGCCGAAGCATGGTGAGAGGACTCCCTGGAGAGCGGTAGGCGACCTCGTCTTGAAACCTGCACCTGAATATACAGAATAGATTCTGCACGTCAAGGTGCAGGATCTGGTTGGCGACCTGGAGACGGCGATCAATGTTGCCGAAGACGGCGGAATATGCCTTGCGGGCTGCGGTCTGTCTGGCGGGAATGCCAGGACGGCCGGCGTCGGCTGACGTGCTGGCGGAGCGGACGAAGACGCCCCGGTCCTATCTGAACCGGGTCTTGCAGGACATGGCGAAGGCGGGGCTGGTCCATTCGCGATCCGGCCCGGGCGGCGGTTATGAGCTGGCCAGGGCCACGGAGGACGTGACGATTCTCGACGTGGTTGAGGCTGTGGCTCCCATCGAGCGGATTCGCCACTGTCCACTCGGTCTGCCGTCGCATACGACGCTCTGTCCGTTGCATCGCGAGCTGGATCGGGCCTATGCCACGGTCGAGGCTGCGTTCCGAGGGGTGACGCTCAAGGATCTGATCGACTCCACCGACCCGATCGTCCCTCTGTGCGACATCAAACGGGAGGGGTAGGGGGGCGACGGCCGAACCAGCGGCCCGCCAGGCCGGGAGCGATGGCCAGCGATGCCATTTGAGCGGCCAGTTTCGGATCAGCGAGAATCGTTCCCAGGATCGTCGGCGAGATGTGCAGAGCTCGGCCGAGCGCCCGCCGGGCCAGGTCGACGCGGCCGGCGCGGAGGGCGTCGTGAGCGCGGTTGAGGTAGGCGCGGGCGAGGCGCCGGCCGGGGCGAACGCCTCGACGGGTGAGTAGCCCCTGGGTCTCCTCCAGATCGTCGAGACTCGCCTTGAAGCGGTGCGTTTCGCTGGCGCCGTGCCAGCGGACGGAGACTTTGGGCTCGCCGTTGATCCAGGCGACTCCGAAGCGATCGGCGACGCGGAGCCAGAAGTCCCAGTCGACGACGTACCGCAGCTTCGGGTCGAACCCGCCGACCGCCTGGTGAGCCTCCCGGTTCGTCGTCACGGCCGAACACCGCAGGACATTTCCTTCGGCCAGGTGTGCGACGAAAGCGCCGGGAGGGAATTCGACGGCCGGCTCGGTGAAAGTTCCCACAAGACCGCCAGGCTCGACCACGTCCGACGCGAGAGGACGGCCCGCTCCGTCGATCACGTCGGCCGGCTCGGCGATCAGGCCCGGCGGGTTTGTCCAGGGTCTTTCCAGAACCTCGAAACGGCGGGCGAGGTCGCCGGGCCGCATCACGTCGTCCTGGTGGAAGACGGCGACCCAGGGCGTTCGCGCGAGCCTGATGCAGCGGTTCCAGTTGCCGGCGAGGCCCAGACGCTCAGGGTTGACCTCGACTCGGGCCCGGTCGCCGGTCAGGGCGCGAACCATCGCGGCGGTCTCGTCGTCCGATCGGTCGTCGCAGACGAGCAGGTCGAACGGGCGGCATTCCTGGCTCAGGATCCCCGACAGGGCTTCCGCCAGGTGACGCTCGCCGTTGAACGTGGGGATCGCGAGGGTGAGCTTGGGGGTCATCCCGACGTGGGGAGGTTGTGGGCCGCTTCGCGGAGCAACTCCCAGGTGAAGATGCCCGTGGAGTGGCCGTCGCTCCACGAGGGCTGGATCGCGTAGGAGCCGACGGCCTCGATCCCCTCCAGCTTGACGTCTTCGCGAACGTGCTCGATCTGGATGATGCGCTCGCCGGTCCACTCGTCGCGGCAACTCGCGCAGGGGCACTCAGCGCGGAGGTAGCGATAGGGGAGGCGGTGGACCTCGCCGTCGGGCCAGGAGACCTCAAGGATCTGCTCGGCTTGATGGGCTCGGATGTTGGTGGGAGGATCGATCATGGGCCGGTCGTCTATCGGGAGGGGAGGAACTGTCATGGACGTCCAGCGTAACACGACGAGGGCGGGCGACGAAGAGGAGACGTCGGCCGCGATCGCCGAGGCTGCCGCGACCTCGTTGCGTTTCTACGTCGCCGCGCCCAGCGTCAGCGCGGTTCGGAGGGCTCTTCATCGGGCCCCCGGCGGCGCCCGCGTGATGGGTCGGCACGATCGGGAGACGATCGCTTGCTCTCACACGATGGACGCTCACAGCTTCAGCCGCCACTGGCCGGTCATTCTCAGCCGGCTGGAGAAGGCCGGTCTGAGGACGACGCCTCGGCCGTCAGTTTGAGCCGAGGGTGAGTCAGGGGCGGGTCGGCCGCTTCGGTTGAGGAGCGAGTTGATTCAGGTTGGCGACTCGGATCTCGATGGGCTGCCCGGTGCCGGCTTCCGCCACGAGCCAGGACGTCGACGGATTCCTGAGGGCGAAGGCCGGGCCGAGGAGCACCTTGTAGGTCCCTTCGGAGAGCGTGCTGACGCGAAAACGACCGTCCTCGTCGGTGCGAGTCTGGGCGTGGACTCGTCCATCAGACGTGGATTGAACCTCGATGTTCGCCTGCGGGATCGGCCATCCGGTGACGGTCTCCACCACCCTCCCCTCCAGGACCCGCCCTCGCTGGGCTTTCAATTCCAGCGGTGGTCCGCCGAGTTTGAGTGGGACGGTGATTCGCTGATAGTCGTTCGCGAAACGGATGCTCAGGTCGTAGCCTTGCTCATCCACGGCGAGTCCGTCGATGACAGCCTTGCCGTCGATGTCCGTGGAGCCCACCGCCCATTCGTTCCGTTCCGAGTTCCGGGTGAGGCCGACGATCACCGGAGCGCTCGACAGCGGACGGCCGTCAGCGTCGAGGAGATGAATCGTCGCGGTCGTCGTTCGGGGGAGTTCAACCTTCACTTCAGGAGGGAGGCCCGAAGCACGGACATAGACGGGAGCGACGGCCCCTTCAGCGCAGCCGCAGGCGACGGAGATACGGCCGGGGAAATCGATCGGCCAGGCGTCGATCATGAATGTCCCCTCGGCGTCGGTCGTCGCCGAGCCCCGGGGAAGAAACTTGGAGATGCTGGAGACGTTCATGCTCGCGCCCGAGTCTGGAGAGGCCGGCGGTGGGGCTGCAGCCGCCGGTCCCGCCGGCTGGCCAGGGACCTCGAACGACGGAGAGGCCCTGGGAGATTGAACGTCCGGTGGATTCCCATTCCGGTCAGGTTGGGAGACAGGCGCCGTCATGCGAGCTTCGGCGATCGAGACCTTCACTCCGGCGCCGACCGGCGAACCATTGGAATCGACGACGCGGCCGCGGATCGGCCGGGCCGGGACGGTGCGAACGATGCTCGGATGCGGGGAGTCGCTGAGAGTGGGGAATATCGTGCCGGGAATGGTCCAGTAGCCGGGAATGGCTGCGTTGCCGTATTGGAAGACCTCGTTTCGAAGGCAGGTGAAGCTCGCCGCGCCGTTCCGGATTTCGACGAGTCGCGGCACGCTCTGAAGCCTGCGTTCGGGGGGGCCGTTCATGAGTGTGAGGGTCAACGTCCCATCGACGGCCTGACCCGTTTCTTCGACCTCGACCCGAAGGCGGACCTCCCGTTCGGTGGGCTGGGAGATCCTGGGGCCTTCGAATTCGACGGGTGCCGAGGGAGGCGGCCAGGGAATTTCTGCGGGCTGCCCCCCGACCTTGAGCTCGACGTGGGACGGGTCCCAGACGGGGAACTCGAAATGACCGTCGGGAGTGACTGAGACCGTCACCGTCCAGTGAATGACGGAGTCCTCGCCGGTTTCGGAGCGTCGACCCTCAAAGCCGGTGGGGATGGTGTAGACGAGAGTGACCACCGTCCGCCGATCACCGACGAGCACGCCGCGTAGGATTCGGCGGCGAAGCGTCTCGACGCGGATCTCGGAATCGGACGCTCGAACCCCGCCGGCGAAGCCGAGCGAGCCGTCGGCCCCTTCAACGCGAATCAGATACGAAGAGTCACGGTGGAGGTTCGGGAGCCGGAACTTCCCCTGGGAGTCGGTCTTCGCGGCGAAGATCCGCTCAAGGGGATGGGCGCTCTCCTGACGGTTGATTTCGTCGAATTCGCTGGCGATCAAGACGAGCGCGTCGGCGGACGGGCGCCCCTCCTCGTCGACGACGATGCCCGTCGTCGCGGACCGCGGAAGCTTGATCACCGTGTCGATCCCGGGCTCCGGTCGAACGAAGACGGTGTCGTCCGGGAGCATGCAGTTATAGACCGTCACGGCGAACTCGTAGTCCGTCTCGCTGCGCACATGCGGGATGACCGCCCAACCGTCCGCGTCGGTCGAGATCAGCGTTCTCAGGGGGCCGGCGATCGAGTCGAACGCCCCCTGCTGATTCGGGTCGACTGCTGGGTGATCGGACGGTGGCGTGATCGTTAGACCGGCGTGGACCGAGGCCCCCGAGATCGGGGAACCTTCCGCGTCGACGACCCGCACCCGATGCGGGAAGCCCTCCTGGAGCACGACGTCGACCGGCGGGTCGTCCGGCTTGAGATCCTCGGACTTGAGCGGTCCGATCAATCCCGGGGCGTAGTCGGCGGCGTCGATGATGATCCAGGTGAGGTCGTTCTGAGGAGGCAGAGTAAAAGTCGGCCCGCCTCCATTCGATTCATGCATGAGGGGGCCACGGCCGATTCGACCTCGAAACCCCATCCTGTGAATCCTGGAATGGACTGCGCCAAGGGCGTAAAGACCCTCGTAGGGTGATCCGTCCGGCTTCCGAATGAATCCGTGGATCAACGCCGATGGAGCTGGTGGGGTATCGGGCGGGCCGGGCGGCCTCGGCAGGTACTGCCTCGGCGCGGCCGGTTGCGACCAAATGATGTGGGATACGCGATCCGTTAGGCCGATGATCTGCTGGGGCCAGGCTGAGACCGCTCCGGCAACGGCCAGGAGCAACACGGGCGGCATGAGCAAACCTGCCCAGAGGAACCGTGAACCCCATGGTCCGTTCATCGTCCATGCTCCTCGACAGGGGCCGATCCGGCTCCGACCTACTGCTCTCGCCGCCGACATCAGGAGTCCGCTCGCGCGCTCCGGTCGACGGGCCTCGGTTTGATTCTTGCATGAAGCGTGGGAGGACCGTCAAGGGATCGCCCCATGAATCAGTTGTCGCTGTTCGGATCTCAGGACGATTTGCCGCCCCAGGCCGCCTCCCTGGCCGCGAAACTTCGCGCGCTGACGGAGAAGGGCCTCTTCTTCGGGACTTCATCCTGGAAGTACGAGGGATGGCTCGGGACCATCTACGACCCGGTGAAGTATCAGACGCGGGGCAAACTCTCGACCAAGAAGTTCGAGTCGGAATGCCTCCACGAGTACGCACGAATCTTTCCGGTCGTCGGGGGGGACTTCAGCTTCTACCAGTTCCCGTCCGCCGAATACTGGAAGGCCCTGTTTGAAGGTAGCGACGCAGGCCTGCGGTTCGGCCTCAAGGTTCCGGAAGAGGTCACCGTTCCTCGCTGGCCGCAGCACGCTCGGTACGGGAGCCGGGCCGGCAAGCTCAACGAGGGCTTCCTCAATCCAAAACTCTTCAAGGAATTATTCGCACGACCCCTCTGGAGACATCGCGACCGCGTGGCCGTCCTCATGTTCGAGTTCGGTACGATGTCTAAATCGGTCATGTCCGGGGTCGACGAGTTCCGAGAACGCCTGGGGGCGTTTCTCAACGAGATGCCGCCTGGATTTCGCTATGGAGTCGAAATCCGGAACCCGGAATATCTGGCAGAGCCTTACTTCGACGTGCTCCGCGGTCGCAACGTCGCCCACGTTTTCAATTCCTGGACGCGCATGCCCGAACTCATCGAGCAGGTCGAGACGCCCGGGATCCATACGGCCGATTTCACCGTCGTCCGGGCGCTCCTGAGGAGGGGCCAGGCGTACGAGGATGCGGTCGAGAAGTTCAGCCCTTACCGAACCGTTCAGGCGCCGGTCCCTGCCGTCCGCGAAGCGTTGCGTCGGCTGTCCGAGCGGGCCTGGAAAAAAGCCCAGCCGGCGTTCACGTTTGTGAACAACCGGCTGGAGGGAAACGCGCCGGGGACCATTGAGGCGGTCGCCGATATGTTGACGGAGTGAGCTGGGCGATTCGGCTTACTTGGTCTCGTCGGCGGAGATGGTTTCGCCGCCGTTGCGGGTCATCAACTTGTTGAGGACGGCCTTGTTGATCGTCTGGCTGACGGTCCGCACGCTGCCGTCGCAGTTGGCGAAGTTCACCAGGCCGGGGTGCTTGCTCGACCAGTAGGTCCAGAAGTTGGTGGTCCCCGAGACGATCGGCCGGTTGATCGTCCGGTCCGTGTTGGTGCGCACGCAGCAGCTGGTGGCCGGAGCCCAAACGCCGGTCGGCGCGATGGTCTCACCCATCAGGCAGGTATTGGTGGTGCCGTCGGTGATGTCGGCCATCCCCACGCTGGAGTTCTGGTAGGTGATTCCGTTGTCGAAGTTCAGGCAGTAGACGTTCGTCGGGTCCTGCTTGGGGCAGTTGCCGCTCGCGTCTGGGAGGATCATGCCGGCCGCCATGTTGCCGCGGTAGTCCGAGGGGCCCATCTTCTGGGCGGAGCCCGTCTGCGTCGTCGCTTCCGGACGGCGGTTCGACGGGCAGACGAAGTTCGTCAGCGTGCGTCGAACGGCCGTCGTGTTGACGACGCTGTTAGGGGCGTAGTCGAAGTTGATCTCATTGAACAGGTTTCCCTGTTCCATCTTGTTGAAGACGCCCACCAGCCCGCTCCACTGGTACGACTGGTAAGGCGTGCTGACCGTCGCGCACCCGGTGACGTCGCCGCCGATCACCGTGTTGGGATTCGCCGGGTCGTACATCGGCGGCATGCAGTACCAGCCGGCCGGGAACGCGTTGAACGTGTCGTGATACGACTGGGCCGCAAGCCCGAACTGTTTCAGATTGTTCTGGCACTGCGACCGGTTCGCAGCCTCGCGAGCCGCCTGCACCGCCGGCAAGAGCAGGGCCACCAGAACGCCGATGATGGCGATGACGACGAGCAGCTCAATCAGCGTGAAGCCGAAGCGGAGGTCTCGTCCGTGGAGATTGCGGCGCATCGTGAAATCCTTCCTCGGCCAGGGAGAAGGCGTGTACGGTCCAAGCCGTCCATTCAGCCGGACAATCGTCCTATCGTCAACCTACACCATTACCGCCAACCCCGCCACGCGATTCAGCTAAGCATGCCTAATTCGTGCGGGGAATGCATGCACTTATAAATTGTTCGGCTGAGATCGGTTGCTGTCAAGCGTGCAGAAACGGCTGTGCGATGGTTCAGTCCAGGGCTGCCAGGGCGGCCTTGCCGACTTCCGCCGTGGAGGACTTGCCGCCGAGGTCGGGCGTCCGGGGCGATCCCGCGGCGAGGACCGCGGCGACGGCCTTGCGGACGCTGTCGCCCGATTCGGAACGGCCGACATGATCGAGCATCATGGCGACTGAGAGGATCGCGGCCAGCGGGTTGGCGATCCCCTTGCCGGCGATGTCGGGCGCGGAGCCGTGGACGGGCTCGAACATGCTGGGAGCGGTCTTGTCGGGGTTGAGGTTTCCGGAGGCCGCCAGGCCCATCCCCCCCTGAAGGACGGCGCCCAGGTCGGTGATGATGTCGCCGAACATGTTAGTGGTCACGATCACGTCGAACCACTCGGGGTTCGTGACCATCCGCATGCAGCAGGCGTCGACGTGCATGTAGGCCGGCTTGACGTCAGGATACTCGGCGGCGACCTCGTTGAAGGCCCGCATCCAGAGGTCGTGAGCGAAGGTCAGCACGTTCGTTTTGGCGACGAGCGTCACCTGCCGTTTGTAGCCCTTGGCCTTGTCGGCGGCCGAGAGCGAGCCGAAATCGCCCCGCTCGGCACGCTTCCGAGCGGCCTCGAAGGCGTAGCGAATGCAACGCTCGACGCCTGCGCGAGTGTTCATGGAGGTCTGGATGGCGACCTCCTCGGAGGTCCCCTTGTAGGTGAAGCCGCCGGCGCCGACGTACAGGTCCTCGTTGTTCTCACGGACGACGACCATGTCGATGTCGTCAGGTCCCTTGCCGGTGATCGGGCAAGGGGCGCCCGGGAAAAGGCGGACGGGGCGGAGGTTGATGTACTGGTGGAAGTCGAACCGGAGCTTCAGCAAAATCCCTTTTTCCAGCACCCCCGGCGCGACGCCAGGATGGCCGACGGCCCCCAGCAGGATCACGTCGCAGGCCCGGAGCCGGTCCTGTTCGGACTGCGGGAGCACGTCGCCGGTCTTGATATAGCGTTCGCCGCCGATGTCGAAGGGGATCAGTTCGTAGGCGAGACCGTCGCGCTTGGCGACCTTCTCCAGGACCGCCAGGCCGACCTCGGTCACTTCCGGCCCGACGCCGTCGCCGGGGATCACGCCGATCTTCAACAGGGACATCGCTGCTCCAACCACTTCGACAGGGCCTTGGGAATCTGGGGCGGGACGCCTTCGACGTCGGGCGACGACGAGGCGCGGCACACGATTCGCCGATCATATCCAGCGTCCCGGAGACCCACAAGGATTCCGGTCGACTTGCAGGTCATGTAAGCAAGACACAAACGTCGAGAACTCTGGTATCCTTAGGGCAGAGGTCGGTCGGCCGCGACGTCGAGCCGCCTGACCTTCGACGGGGCCTGTTCATTTCTCGGCCTCGTCTCCGACGCAGACTCGTTCAAGATCGATCCGTGGTTTCCAGACGAGGCGCCGCCCGACCGAACTTCGCCGGGCGTCGCTGCGGAGACGTCGCATGGCCGCCCCTGCCGACGCCGAAAAGCCGACTATCAGCACGACCGCGACCACGAGCACCAGCGCGACGAGCGCCTCGCCCGGGTCCTCCACCGCGAAGGACGCCCGCGGGCTCTCGTCGCTCGACGAATCAAACCTGGAACGCTCGATCATACGCCGGGGGCTCGCCACGCCGGGGGAGGTCGAGGCGTGCAAGGCGTATCGCGCCAAGCAGGCGGCCCAGGTGGAAGGGACGCCGAACCAGAGCCTGCTCGACGTCATGGTCGCCGCCAAGGTTTTGACCAAGGGGCAGATGGCTCGCTTGCTCCAGGAGCGCGGCGAGGCGGCGAAGAAGCTGGAGATTCCCGGCTACACGATCATCGAAAAGCTGGGCAAGGGCTCGATGGGCGTCGTCTTCAAGGCCCGTCAGATCAGCGTCAACCGGATCGTCGCGATCAAGATCCTGCTGGACGGCCTGGCGCAGAACAAGGAGTTCATCCGCCGCTTCGAACGTGAGGCTCAGATCGCCGCCAAGCTCTCGCACAACAACATCGTGAACGCGATCGACGCCGGCGAGGCCGGCGGCCGCTACTTCTTCGTCATGGAGTTCGTCGAGGGGCCGACGATCAAGGACTTCCTCGACAAGAACAAGGTCTTCGAGGAGAAGGACGCCGTCCGCATCGCCATGGCCGTCGCCGAGGCCCTCAAGCACGCCAACCAGCGCGGGTTGATCCACCGCGACGTCAAGCCGGAGAACGTCATCCTCACCAAGGACGGCGGCGTGAAACTGGCCGACCTCGGTCTGGCACGACTGACCGGCGACGAAACGTGGGGCCTCTCCGAGGCCGGCATGGCCATCGGCACGCCGTACTACATCAGCCCGGAACAGGTCCGCGGCCAGACCGACGTCGACATACGGGCCGACATCTACAGCCTGGGCGCCACCCTCTATCACATGGTGACCGGCAAGGTCCCGTACAGCGGCGACAATCCCCAGGAGGTCATGAAGAAGCACGTCGACCCGCGCGTCGAGCTGGTCCCTCCGGACCACCTCAACACGGGCATCTCCAGCGGCATGGGCATGGTGATCGAGACCATGCTTTCCAAGAACCGCGAAAACCGGTACACCACGCCCGACGACCTGATTCTCGACCTGCAGTGCCTGCTGCAGGGCGATCCCCCAATGATTGCCGGCCAGAAGCCAGGCAGCCTGGAAGCGCTCTCCGAGGGGGATGCGGACGACTACGCCCCCTCGCTGGTCGACGACGCCCAGATGGCCGAGATGGCCGGCGTCGTCAACGCCCGCAATCAGATCATCGCCGCTCTCGCCGTCGTTCTGGCCGTCTCCATGGTGACGAACGTCATCATGCTCGTGGCGCGGTGACCGAGCGTCGGATCTCAACCGTCCGCTCCCTTCTCGGACGAAGGGAGCGGGGCCGGTGATCCGATCTCGGACGAGGCGGAACGCCGCCCGCTCGGATCAGTTCTTGCTGAAATCGAACACGCTAGCGTTCGACTTGCCGAGCGGGTCGCGCAGGAACTTGCGGTGGCAGTCGGGGCAGAGGTCGAAGCGGAAGCCTTTGCGGCGGCAGGCGTCGTCGGCGTGGTCCTGCGGGCCGAAGGCCTCGTCGCGACGGATCATGTCGGAGACGGCCTCCATCGGGTCGTCTTCGAGGTCCTCTTCCTTGATCTCGTTGGGGTCGAAGCCGGGGAAGGCTTCCATTTTGACCACGAACCGGTCTTCCCCGGCGGAGGTGATGTCCTTGCCGCAGAGATCGCACGTGAAGTGGACCATCAGCGTTTCATCCTCAATGGCGAGCGACGCGCCGGTCTGATGCTCCGGCCAAGATCGATCTTCACTCGATCTTAACCGGCGGGCTCGGTTCCGTCCAAGCCCCCACCTGGCCATTCCATGAACGCCCATCGGCGGCGAACTGTCAAGGCGAGAACCGCCGCGGCGACCGCGCCGATCGACGTCGCCAGACTGATTCGAACCGGACCTGGCTGATATGCAAATTCGACGACGTGCGGATTCGGCATGATCGATAAGGACATAAACACGTTGTCGTGGCAGTCGACGTCGACGGGTTTCCCGTCGACGCGAGCGGTCCATCCCTCGTCCCACGTCTCGCGGAGGATCAGACGGGCGGGACCATCGGCGGAGACGTCGACGCGGATCGCCGAGGCCGTCGAACGCGGGTCGACCGTCGCGCGGCCGGGTCCCTCGAGCGTGACCCGCTCCGGCCCGTCGAGCCAGGCGACCCAGGCCGCGCCGATCTTCTCGACGCGGTTGAAGAGCGACGGATCGGGCGGCGGCGAAGCGGCGACGATGGCCCCAACGGCCGCCTCGCGAAGCTTCGGCAACGCCCTGGCGACAGTCCGCCACGACACCGTGCGACGGCTGCTCCGCGCCTCGTCGGTCTCCTCGTACAGCGGCTCGAAGTAGTCGAGGTTCCGCGCCATCTCCACTGAGTCGTAGTTCCTCGGGTCGGCCAGGCCGAAGCGCATCAGCACGTTCGACGGCAGTTCGCCGCCGAGCCCCAGCGCGCGGCGGCCAGGCCTTAGATCCTCTCGAAGGCGCTTGATCAGCAGCGGCTCGAATTCCTGAACCTCGCGATCAATCGCCGGGTTGAGGCCGACGCCGAACGCGAAGAGATCGACGAGCGTCGCGGCGAGGAGCAGGGCGGGGAGCGAGCGGAGCAGGGTGATACCTCCCCGCGCCCCTTCCGCGATCGTTAGCATCGCGCCGAAGGCCGCCGCGGCGATCCCCAGGTAGCGACGGCTGAAATCGAGCGTCGTCCGGACCTGGAGTTCCACTCGGCGGGCAATCTCCGGAGGCTCCAGGGGCTCGGTCGCGTTCTGATAATGCCGTTCGGCCCGTTGTCTCAGGGCGGATTCCGAGAAGGGAATGAGCAACGCCCCTGCGAAGAATAGACACCCAACTGCGGTCCAGGCGTTCGACCATCGCTGGGAGAGCAACTCGCCCGAGGCCGTCCGGTCCAGCCCGATCCCTCCCAGGAACGTCAGCGCGAAGGCTACCCACAGAGTCAGCCGCCGGTTGTCCATGACGCCCACGACGGGCAAGGCGCGAAGGAGATTGTCGACCGGAGGGATTCGGAACGCGCCCATCGCGCCGATCGTCAGCAGCACGATCAGGAGTCGCGTCTCGGACTTCTTGCGAGCCCCGATCACAGCCAACGGCGCGAGCCACGCGAACGTTGCCAGACCGGCGAAGCCTCCCGCCGATTCGTTGAGGTTGTTCAGCCCGAGCCCGCGTGCCAGGTTGGGATGCCCCTGGCGCTGGCTGCCGTAAAGGTAGGGGAGGGCGGTACAGGCGGCCTCCAGGATTCGCGGTCGGGTCGGTCGCCACCACGGCGGATGCTCGCGATGGCGTTCAGCCCAGACCGGGCTCTTGCCCAGATAGTCGGCCAGCGGGACGATCTGCACGGCCGCGATTCCGATCCCCAGCGCGACCCCCATTCCCCAGGACAGCGCCGGGGCTCTTCGCTCGTGAACGACCGCCAGGCGCCAGATCGCCAGCACCAAGGACGCCAGGAGAACGTGGGCGCTCGTCTGGATGTGCCCCGCGACCAGCACGCCGCCGACGCACAACGCCAGCAAGCCCGCTGATCGAGCCGAGGGCGACGCGATCGCCCGGTCGGAGGCCAGCAGCACCCACGGCAGCCAGACGGCAGCCGGCGTGACGGGGTAGAGCAGCCAAACCACGAGGAAGCCGCAGAACGGAAACGTCAGGCCGACGAACCAGCGTCCCCACGGACCGAAGCCCCACGACCTCGCCAGCAGAAACGCCCCCAGGCCGGCGAACCAGAGACGTGCCGCTGCCGTCCACGCCAGCGCGGTGGGCCAGGGACCGAGGACGATGATCAGGTTGAACGGGTCGAACACCGCGCTCTGGGCGTTCGCCAGGTGAGGGGCCCCGCAACCGGCGTATGGATTCCAAAGCGGGAGCCGACCGGCGCGGATTTCGGAGCGGTTGAAAGCCAGCCACGGCTGAAACTGGAGGACGGGATCCATCAGCAGCCGATTGGCCGGCTCAAACGGGAGCGAGCCCGGTTCGCGGAAACTCGATTCGACGAGCAGCACGTCGGCCGGACTGAGGATCCGTCCGGGCCGAAGGGCGTCGTGGAGGAAGCCTCCGACGAGCGTCGCCAGCACCACGCCGAAGACGATCAACTCGGCGCGTCGTGAAGGCATGCGAGGGCTCCCGAATCCCTGGGGGTCTTCTCAAGACGCGGGCAGGATACGCACGTTCCATCCCGGCAGGCAAGGTGAAGCTCGTTCGATCAGGCTCCAGGACCGTTTCATTTGTCCACCTTGTTCATTGACAGGGCGGTGACGACGTGATCGAAATACAAGAGTGTTTCGATCTCTCCCCGTCGGCTGCGTGGATCGGTTTTCCCGATCCAGGGCCCGTCGCGAATCACCTCTGGAGATCACCCATGCGCAAGTCGCGAGCCCACCTCCGCCCGGAGACCGAATCGCTGGAATCCCGGTGGCTGCCGACCTCCCTGGTCCCGACGCTGACCATGGCGCGGCTCCGGAGCGTGGACGGTGAGGTCCATCGGATCATGGGCACGCTGGCCAAGAACGGCGACTTCAACGCGGCCGAGATCAACCTGGTCGCGCGATCGGCCAGCATCCCGTTCGGTCGTCAGCAGTTGGCGGGCGCGTGGCAGTCCGACCTCGCAACGGTCGATTCGTCGGTCCCTGGGTCGGGACTCTTTGCGCGGCGGCAGATGATCCAGGACCTTTACCAGCACGTTCAGGCCGGCGTCCAAAGCGGAGAGTTTCGAGTCGTCGGCCGCGGCTCCGAGGTGTTCAACGAGCCGAAGCCTCGCATGCCGAGCAGCGTCGTCAGCATCAAGTTCACGAACAAGACCACGAACACCCTCAGCGTGGGCGGCTACAGTCCCCAGGGGGTCTTGATTCCCGGCAGTCTGGTGACGCTCAAGCCCAACGAAACCAGGACCATGACAGCGCAACCTCCCGGCCAGTCGGGAGTTTGGACCGGAATCAAGGTCCCGCCGCAGACGAATTTCGTCTATTTCTCCGCCCTCCTCCAGAACGGTGGTTCGTACAACATCACTCACAATGGAGGTATGTGGCTGGTCTCTCCGGCCAGCTGAGACGGGTGGTGCGGCGGAGCATCGGCACGTTCTGGGGAGGCCCAACCGTCCGGTTGCACTGGGGGCGAGGCGTCTGATGCGCCGATCGGGCTTGAAAACGGCGCGAGGGACGCGATAATGGGACTCTTTCCCGCGATCTGTCGTGCGCCCTTGCGCAGCATGGCGACCGCGGGGCTCGCGGTGAGGGGGCGACGAGTCCGTCCCGGGAATCGCGACGGACGCCTCCAGACGCTTTTGAAACGCACAGAAACCGCGTCCGCCTGGGCGCTGGTAAGGCAGGAGTAGGAACGATGGGCCGCGAGTGCCAAGTCAGCGGGAAGAAGACCTCGTTCGGCAACCACAAGACCGAGCGCGGCAAGGCGAAGTACCTCGGCGGCGTCGGTAAGAAGACGACCGGCATCAGCCGCCGCACCTTCAAGCCGAATTTGCAGTGGATCCGCGTCTGGCTGCCCAACGGCACCACGACCCAGGTCCGCGTCGCCACCTCGGTCATCCGCAGCGGTCAGCTCACCCTGGAAGTCGACGGCAAGGTTCAGACCTTCCCGCTCATCAAGGCCTCCAAGGGAAGCGCCGAAGCTCGCAAGAACCTCAAGAACCTCTACCCGATCTGATCGGCCGAGCGTTCGAGGCTTGAATCACCAAACGGAGTCTTTCGCCATCGGCGGGAGGCTCCGTTTTTTTATCAGCTTGCTGCAACGCCACCGAAGCGAGGTGGGTCTGAGTGCTATGGCCACGCTGGTGTGGCCACGAACCGGCGTGGGCGGTCGCTCGGCCGTTGCTCAGCGCATCGCCACGCTGGTGTGTCCACGGCATCCGATTCCGACCATCAACCCAGAAGGAACTTCCGGCGAGTCTTGGAGGTGTCGAGCAAGTAGGGGCTTTAGTTGCGTCGTCAGGGACTTGGGAGGAGAAACGGGCATCGGTCGGCGCTTGCAGTGCGCGCGAAAACGCCGACCCACCCATCTGTGGCTCGGCGGAATCCGCGTCGAGATCTTTTTGGTGATTCGATCGAAAGGTCAGAAGGCCATGCGGCCCGGAGCGCCGTTCTTGAGGTGCTCGGCCAGGCATTCCTCGTGGACCTTGTGGGTGGGCACGGACTGCTTGCACATGGGGCAGACAGTCAGATTGATCGGGGTGAGGGCGTCGTGACTCCGTCGCTTCCCCTTCGCGGACTTGGATTTACGTCTCTTGGGTACGGCCACGTCAACATCTCCGACTAGCAATTCGATCAGCGCGGACTTCAGACGAAAGGACCATTATCCGGGATTTCCCGCGAATTGCAACGTGATCCGCCGCCCTGAACGCCAGAGGGCGAGAAATCCAGGCCTTTTACGAGGGACTTTGGCGGCCGTTCACCTGGGCCAGGAGCCCGGGAACTCGAACTGACAGCGAAGGCCGCCTTCTTCATGGACGACGTTCCGCGCGATCGTCGCCGTGCATGTCCGCTCGGGCGGTCGGGGGGCCTCCATCAGTCGTTTGGATATCCGAACCAACTCGTCACTCTGGGTAGGGGGGGCGAGACACTCCCGGCGCAGGAGAGCATTAGGCTCGTGGATCCGGCCTCCGCGTCACATCAAGGCGTTCTATCAGAGGCGCAGTAACAAGAACTGCTAGTTTTTGCCATTGGTGCTGGGTTGAGAGGAGATTGCGAATCAGGGTCAGGAGCGCGACGATGAACGTTCCGCTGACACCCGAGCTTGGAAAGGACGTGGAATCCAAGGTCCAAAGCGGCATGGACCACACCGCGAGCGAGGTTGTCTGCGAGGGGCTACGACTCCTTAAAGAACGTGAGGAACCTCATCAGCAGAAGCTCGCCGACCTTCGAGCCGCTCTCCAGGTCGGCCTCGACCAGGCCGACCGGGGCGAAGTCGTGCCGCTGAATCAGAAACTCATCGACGACGTGAAGCGTCGCGGTAGGGGACGTCAGGCGGCCCGCAAATCGGGGCGGAAAGCGTAAGCGACGCCCTCGTCTCGCGCGAGGCGCTCGTCGACTTGGATGAAGTTTGCGAGTACCTGTCGCAGCTAAACGCCACCGCCGCCGACCGGCTTCTAGGCCGGTTCTTCGCCGCTGCTCGCCTGTACGCCCGATTTCCCCGGATGGGCCAGGCACTCGACGATCTTTCGTCCGGCCTGCGATGCTTTACCGCGCATCCCCACGTCGCGTTCTACCGCCTCGAGCGTGGGCCATCATCGTGCTCCGCTTCCTGCACGGCAGTCGAGACTTCAAACGGGTGATGAGTAGCGAATCGGAATGGAGCAGGACCGCTTTCACGGATGCAGCAAGAATTCACCCGCGATTCCCGACTTAACGCCGCGCTCGTCGCTTTATCATGTCCATCGTCGACCGAAGCAAACTTGAAGGGACATCGATTTAGCCTGTACAACCTTTCTTCGACCCGTTTCCCATCCCTCCGGGCTAGGCCGAGCCCGTGGTGGAGGCCCGCGGGACGGCCAGGTGCCGGCCCTAAGCGTGGTAGGCATTTCACGCTGTGATCAATCTTTAGGAGCCAAACCTTTCGGGGCAAATTCCTCGTCATCATCAAATATATACATTCCTGGGATCCGCTCCTGCAACCATTTGTTGTTTGAGAATAATGACCAATGTCTTGTGCCTATATCCGAGCTGTCTAGTCGAATTCTCTTATTGGATAGCCAAGTGAGTTTCCAGCGATGTAGGACCGATGCATGTGTGTCAATGCTCTGTATGACGTCGCCTTTTGTGTCGCATATGTTAAAATGTATTATCGTTTTGTGCGGATCTTTCTCGGTCCCTTCGAGTCTCGTCTTCAGAATTAGTGTGCCGTCCGGAGATGGGATGGTCAGATTGCCCCCGAAGCATCCGCAGCATAAAACAGCGGCAAGCAGGCTGATCCAAAAATTGCTTCCATAACGGATTCGGCGCTTAAGACCTATGAATAGTCGCAGGTGCCGAATCTGATGAATGCTGAACCCAGCCCTGTCTGGCGCGACGGTGAGACCTAAGTTCTGGGCTCGACTGCAATATCTTGGTTGCACGCACGTGGTCTCGTGGGCTTTTTTTGTTGAGCATGGGATTGATTTAGCGGCTTGGGGTATGGGTTTCCTTTGGCTCGGGGCCTCCAGGGCAGGGTCGCTTGTTGTTCCGAGTCGCCGGGTTTTTCGTCGTTCCTGCTCGTTTTGGACCATACTCCCTGTAGTGGGAGATCCTTGGCAATTCAACATTCGGCATCTTCGCTCGGGCATGCCGGGCTTCGTCTGGCCGATGAAAAACGGTCGATCGGACCCACTGAGGGAGCAGGCGAAACGTGTCAACATGATGTCGGAATTGGGATTGCGTCGATCGGGTTCGGTCGCCCTGCTGTGCGGACGAACCCGATCAAACCCAACACCGCGACGGCGGATGACAACCCGGCCGGCGAGTTTCCTCTCCGACCGCCACCCCGAACGCGGCCCGGTTACGATTTCGCGGGCAGCTTGACGCGGGCCAGGTAGATGGATGTCTTGCCTTCGTGGGACGAGTAGTAGCTGACCCAGAGCGTCCCTTCGTGGAGGACGAGGCCCGGGTAGCTGGTGTCGCCGCCGGAGGGGAGGGCGAGGAACTCGGTGAGCTTGCCGGCCTCGGTGTCGAGCCAGCAGAGCGCGGTGTGAACCTTGGGGGCGTGGAGTCGACCGCCGGCGAGGAGTCGACCGTCCGGGAGGCGGAGCAGGGCGGGGCCTCCCAGGTGGACGCCCAGGTCCTTCCAGGTCCATTCGGTGTAGGGCGGCTTCGCCAGGCCAAGCTGGTTCGTGTTCGGCTTGCCGTCGCGACGCATCAGGCAGACGGCCGTCTCGTCGGGCAGCCAGGCGAGGGCGGACTCGTTGGGGAAGCCCTCGCTGAAGAGCGTCGGGACGAGGGTCTGGCCCTCCTCGCCGGGCTTCCGGGAATAGAGCCGGGTGGTTCGGGGCTCGACGGACGAATAGCCGACGGCATAGGCGGTTCCCTCATGCCAGGCCGGCCGCCAGACCCAGAAGTTCGGGTCGCCCACCGGATGCGGCTCCGACCACTCGCGCCCGTCGGAGGAGATCCAGACGTACGACTGATGCTTGATCGCGCTCGGCGGGTTGAGTGCCGAGGCTCCCGCGAGCATCAATCGGCCGTCGGGAGTGATCGAGAGCTTGGGGTCGCGGAGGTCGCCCGCGTCGGACGTCAACCGCGCGACCGACGTCCATTTCTCGCCGTCGTCCGACGTCAGCACACGGATCGCTCCGTCTGACGAGACGTGCTTCTGACCTTCGCGGAAGGTCAGGAACCAGTGGTCCTGGAAGCGGATCAGGTCCGTGAACGCATTGTGGTTCGCCGCGTCCCAGACGCGCCGGACGTCAATGATCTCGGCCTTCGGGGGCTCGGCCTGAAAAGCGACGAGACTCAGAGTCAGGGTGAGGATCGTGGTCATCGGGAGGGCTCCGGACAGGCAGGCAGGTTCAATGGCCGGGGCCGACATCATCGACGATCCGATCTGGCCTTTCCAGGGGCTCGCACATCTGACTGTCAGGCGGCTTTGGGCAAACCAGCCTTCAAGATCGGGAATCGTTCGCCACATTCTCTTACAGAGGGGTCTATGCGCACGGCTTGGCAGCGCAGGCGTGAAGGGCACCTTCAACATTCAGACGAAGTTCGCCGAACGAAGCCGCCTTCGGAGCCGGAACGATGGAGACAAGCTCTTGTAAGACAGGGAGATGTGGAAGACGGGTTGGTTCGTTGGGCCAGGAGAACGAACCCATTCGCGAGGCCGGCTTAGAGGACTGCTCCGACCCTCAAGTAAGGGGCGAATGCCAGGGCGGAGAGGGCGGCGACCAGAAAGGCGTACCACCCAAGTACGCCGGCGTCGGATTGCTCGGCAGGCTTATCGAAGATGGTTGCGGCAACGGCCACGAAGATGAGCAGAAGGACGATTCCATCGTGGGTGACAGACCACGAGGTCGCCAACGCGGCGACCGCCAACCAACGCTGGGGGCGATTCAGCGAGCGAAACGCGCGGCCTCCGTCGAGTTGCCAGAATGGTATGAGGTTGAACAGATTGACGAACGCGCCGACCCTCGCCAGTGCTGCATACAGCGGCTGACCAGTGGCGTAGAAGATCCCGGCGCAAGCGACCGAGGCGGCAAGCCCCCAGATCGGTCCCGCCAAGCCCACGCGCGCATCCTGTCTCGGGTCGTGGAGAGCCTGCCCCAGTCGGACGACGGCGCCCAGGCCGGGGATGAACATCGGAGCGCTGGCTCTCACGCCGTATCGCCGAAGCGCGGCCACGTGCCCCATCTCGTGGACGTAGATCGACAGGACCAGCCCGATCGCGAATGGCAGCCCGAAAGCCGTCCAGTAGACGCCGGTCGCGGCGAGCATCGTCCAGAATGTCGAGCCACCCTTGAGTAGCCCGCCGATCAGGAGCTTCCCCTTCGTGACCAAGGCGAGCAGCACGAACTTAAACTTCAGGGCGACCATGGCCAGCGCCCCGAGCCCTCCAGCCGCCGCACCGGCCGACCATCCGTTGGCGCTTGTAGATGGGTCAGCCTGTGCGGGAACAGGCGACGGCGTCGGCGAGGCGTCCGCCTTTCGGCCCAGGTCTGCGATCCGGGCCACGATTGTGTCGCGCTGGCGAGTCCCGTTGGGGAGGAGATCCACTGCGTCCCGCCAGAAACCCAGGGCGGTCGACCAATCGGCGCGGGTCTCGGCGGCCTGGGCCTCAGCGGCGAGTTCTGTCAATCGCTCGGCGTGGACCAGACGATGGCAGCTGGGGCAAACCAACATGCCGCGCCCCAGTTCAATCCCGCAACCGCGACACGCCCTTTCAGCCTCAGGCTCCATGGCCATCATCCCGATGGGGGTTGTCTTCGATCACGACCTCGGGGGCGACCGCGGCGGGGCGCTCGACCTTGTACGGGCCGTTGAACATCGCCAACGCCGTGGGCCGGTTGATCTTCCAGGCTTCCCAGAGTGCGAATCCGTAGATCAAACCCGAGATCGGGGCGGAAGACCCTACGATAACCGGCAAGGAGAACGCCAGCCCCAGCAGCATGGCGATCATGACCAGCCTCGGCGCCGAGGGAGCGTCGTCCTCCTCATCCTCCTCAACGATCACCTCGGTCGGGCCTTCCGCGGCCGGTGGGGCGGCCTCGGCGACGGGCTTTTCGGTCAGATTCTCCGCCTTGGGCGCCTCGGCCGTTTTCGGTTCCTCGACCTTGGGGGCGTCTGTCGTGCCCGGGGCTTCGTCGCTCTTCGGCGCGTCCTTGGATTCGGCCTCGTGCTTCGCGATAGCGTCGTCGAGCACCTTCTGGATTTGCTCAGTCTGTTGCTTCTCTTCGGCCTCCCGACGTTCCTGCAAACCTTCGAGGACCATCGGGATGAGCATGATGGCGATCGAAGTGTATGTGAGGCCCACCGCAAGCAGTTGATATCCCAGGCCTCCGCGGCCTCCCGATCCCGCCTTAACGGCCATGCCGATCATGACGCCGACGACCACCGAAACCAGGCCGAGGTTGTACCCGGTCATTTTCGTGATCGCGTAATAGCCGATCGCCCCGACGATCGCAGCCAGGAAACCGAGGATCGACGCCTTGACCACCCGGCCGACCTTCGAGCCGCCGGTCCAAGTCTGCTCGATCCGGCCCCGGCACGACTCGCATACGATATGTCCATTCACCTCGTAGTACCTGTCGACGATCAGCGATTTGCAGGTCGCGCAAACGACGCCGGCGGGAGCTTCCTTGGTGAATTCGGCCTGGTCGAACTGAAGGGGGTCGTTCGCGTCAGAGGAGGGGGAGGCGGTGGACATGTTCTTGCCTATCTTAACGTATTGCAGGCGAAGGTGATGAAGCGGTTCGGGTTCGATCCATCCAGCATAACATCCCGGGCCGCGCTCTGATAGGAGGAGTGCAGCCGTACGAATTTGGGCGGAAGTCAAGGCGTTGGGGGATTTCGGTGACTGGGTTGACCTGTTGGATTAATGGAAATATGAGTTTTGACGAGTATGCCGTAGGATTGATGGACTTTTCTAAGAAAGTGGACCTGAGGGGTTGGCATTCTGGGATCCATCTTATACCCTACGTTCCAGGCACACCTTGCGAACCTACCGACGTCCTTCCGGGTGGTTCGACCCACGGTACAGAGATAAGACATCCCCTTGGAATTTGCAGGAGATTGTTCGATGAAGCTGCATCTGCTGGGCCTCGCCCTCGGCGCTCTGGTTGGTTCTTTCGTCCTCGGCGGCGAAGCTTCGGCCTGTCACCTCAAGCTGAAGAAGTGCTCCGCCCCGACCTGCGCCCCGGCTCCCGAGCCGGTTTGCGTCCCCACCCCGCCGCCGTGCCCCCCGCCGGTCGTCGAGACCTGCGCCCCGGCTCCCAAGAAGCACTGCTTCGGCGGTCTCAAGTGCCTGAGCCTGCCCAAGTTCAAGGGCTTCGGCTGCCACAAGTCGGCCCCGGTCGAGACCTGCACCGAGACCGTCTACGCCCCGGCCGCGGTCTACGCCGCTCCGCAGGCCCCGGTCTACGCCGCCCCGCAGGCGTCGGGCCAGAACTGAGAACGCGGCGATCCTCTAGGGTCGCCCGTTTGAACCTCGGCCGGATGCGAGCCCTCGGCTTCGCATCCGGCCGTGTTCGTTTCGAAGGCCCGGAAACACCCCGCCCCCTGGTCGAGGGGTCGTCTCGACCTGGGGCGGGGGCGCGGCCGAGGTCAGACCAGCGGCCGCGGGTGCCAATTCAGGCTGTTGAAGACGAATCCCCCCGGCTTGGGGACCGACCACGATCGCACGGCGTGGACGCCTTGAGGGCGATACTCGGGCCGAGCCGCGACGGCCGCCTCGATCTCCTCGGTCGTCGGCTGGACGCCGTCGGCGATGTAGCCGGCCGCTGCGAATCGCGCAAGCTGCAGGGCGTCGGCGAGCGGAAGCTCGGCCGTGAGCCGCGCGGGGTTTTCGGCCAGGGCCGCGCTGAGGAGACGCGCGGCGAAGACGTCGCCGACGCCGGCAAGATGCCGCGGGTGGGAGACCGCAACGGGATCGGCCTCCAGGCATTCCCAGACGCCGCGGCTCTCCCGGACGAGGGCTATCGGCCGAGAGCCGCCGCCGGTCACAACGCGGATCGCGCCAGCCTGCTTCGCGCGGCGGGAGAGGCCCAGCGCCAATTCGATCGTCGCAGTTTGGGATTCGGCGTCGAGCATCCGGATGGCGTCTTCACGGTTGACGACGACGATGGGGCAGACGGCCTCGAGGTCGTGGGGAAGGTCGCCGCCGCCGCACCAGGCGATCGGCGCGTTGCGGTCGCCGGTGTGCTGGAGGAGGTCGAGAACGCGCTCGGCCGGGATTCGACCGAGAACGGAGGGCGAGACATAGCCGACGCGCGTCCGTCGGGCTGCCGGAGAGGCTTTGGGTTCAGGGATGGTTTTGGATTTCGCCATGAGTCTTCCTTTCATCAGAGAGTGGACCGTCGCGGTCCGGATCGGGCGAAGCGCGGAAGGCCCCGCCGCGCGGGAGAGGTCCCGGGCGCTGCTGTGTCGCGTTCGGGATCAGGGTCAGAGGACTTCCGAGGTGAGGACCACCTCGCGGCGGTGGGAGGAGTGCCGCCGGTCGTGACGTGGGAGAGAAGCAGGGAGAGGATCGGACGGGGTGTCGGCGGCTGCCGCCCCGAATTCGCAGGCGAGCTGCGTCGGGTCGAGGTCGGCGATCGAGTCGACGATCTTGTCGGGGAGGTAGGCGTAGTCGCTCAGGTCCTCGCGGTTCGTGCCCCCGCTGAGGACGAGCACGGTCTTGAAGCCAAGCTGGACGCCGCCGAGGATGTCGGTCTCCATCGTGTCGCCGATGACGACCGTCTGGTCGGTGGTCAGCCCAAGCTCCTTGCGGGCGCCTCGGAGCATCAGCGGGCTGGGCTTGCCAGGGCTGAACGCCTTCACGCCGCTGGCCGACTCGATCATCGCCACGATTGCACCGCAGCCGGGTCGAAGTCCCTGCTCGGTGGGGCAGTTCGGGTCGGGATTGGTGGCGATCAGTTTCGCCCCCTTGAGGATCATCCGGACGGCGGCCTCCACCATCTCAAAACTGATGGTGCGGCCTTCGCCGACGACGACGTAGTCCGGATCCTTGTCCACCACGGCGTAGCCGTTTTCATGCAGAGCATTCAGCAGGCCGCCTTCGCCGATGACGTAGGCCGTCCCTCCCGGACGCTGGCGGGCCAGGTATCGGGCCGTGGCCATCGCACAGGTGTAGACGTGCTCGTCGCGAACAGGGATCCCCATCCGCTGGAGCCTCGTGGCCACGTCGCGGCGCGTTCGCTGGCTGTTGTTGGTCAAGAACCGGAAAGGCGTCCCGGCCTCCAACAGCTTGGCGATGAACTGATCCGCGCCGGGGATCAGTCGGCCGCCGCGATAGATCACGCCGTCCATGTCGATCAGGTAACCCAACCCCGATGGGGCCGGCGGACGTCCTCGAAAGGCGCGGTTCATGGTGTCGCTATCCTGCATTCCTTCAACCTCCTGGGCCAATGAACAAGGTGGGGGAACGCTTCACCCGCCTGTCAGCCGAAGTATAAATTCCCAGGGCGATGATGGCATTGGCGATTCGTATGGAATCTGTAAAATAGTTGTCATGGCTAATCGGGTTGATGGTCAGGTTCAATCATGACGCTCGAACCAAAACACGAACGTGTCTCGCGAGAGCTGACGGCGGAGATCGCCGCGGGGAAGTTCGGGCCGTCCGGCCGATTACCCAGCGAGGCGCAACTTGTGGGACGGTTTGGCGTCTCGCGGCCGACCATCGCGCGGGCGATGCGAGACCTGCAGGATCAGGGTTTGGTGGAGCGCCGAGTTGGGGCGGGGAGTTTCGTCCGGCCTCAGGCTGTGACCGCGACGGCCGGCCATCAGCTTGGCTTCCTCGTCCCCGGATTGGGTACGACTGAGATCTTCGAGGCGATCGGCGGCGAACTGGCGGGGCTGGCCCGAGGTCGAGGCTATGGCCTGATCTGGGGGGCGGGGCGGCGGTCGTCGAGCGAGGATCTGGGCTTCCGCGACGCCGACGAGCTATGCGATCAGTTCGTTCGCAGCCGGGCCGCGGGCGTCTTCTTCGCCCCATTCGAGAACGCGTCGGAGGGCGCATCGGCCAATCGCGACCTTGTCGAGAAGCTGCGGCGGGAAGGGGTGGCGGTTGTCTTGATCGACCGCGATCTTGTCCCATTCCCCATGCGCGAGGGGTTGGACCTGGTGGGGTTGGACAACTTCGCCGCCGGCTTCATGGCGGCCGATCATCTACTGAAGCTGGGCTGTCGCTCGCTGGCCTTCGCTCGTCGACGGTTTTCCGCTCCGACTGTCGACGCCCGGATCGCCGGGGCCCGCGAGGCGATGCTGTCGCGAGGCCTCTCCACACCCGTCGACTTCGTTCGCGAGGGTGAGTTCGACGACCCGGAACAGGTCCGTGACTCGTTCCTCCGCGACCCTCTCGACGCGATCATTTGCGCCAATGATCGGATGGCGGCCGTTTTGATGCGATCGCTCCAACGCTGCGGCCGGCGCGTTCCCCAGGACGTCCGACTCGTCGGCTTCGACGACGTCCGTTATGCGACGCTGCTGTCCGTCCCCCTGACCACGATTCATCAGCCCTGTCGCGAAATCGCGGCCGTCGCTTTCCGCACGATGCTCGACCGAATCGCCGACCCTCAACTTCCTGCTCGCACGATCCGACTCACTCCGCGACTGGTCGTTCGCGAGTCGTGCGGGGCCTACCTGCCAAGGTCCGGCTGAGGGAGACGCGATCCAAACGCCCGTGCTATGCTCGAAATCGACGAGAGTCCAACCGTCGCCGTTGTGGGAGAATCGCCATGCCCTCGCCGTTCCCGGGGATGAATCCGTGGCTTGAGCACCCGCTCGTCTGGCACGGGTTCCATCATCTTTATCTGTCGCGTCTCTGCCGTCAGATTGCGAGTCAGATCTCTCCCCGGTACGTCGTCGATGTCGATGACAACGTCTACATCAACAACGAAGACGAGGAACGCGTGGGCTGGTTCCGCCCCGACCTTGGCGTGAGGCGAACGGACGAGCAGCGCCCGGCTTGCGGCACGGCCGTCGCCCAGATCGAGGCTCCCGTTTACCTGGAGCTTCCTCGGGAGAATGAGGAACGGCTCCCTTATCTCCGGATCACGGATGCCGACGGTCAGTATCTCGTGACCGTCGTCGAACTCTTGAGCCCTACGAACAAGCGGCCGGGCGACAACCGGACGAGCTATCTCAACAAGCGACGAACGATCCTGGCGGCCGACGTCAACCTCGTCGAGATCGACTTCTTGCGGGCACATCCGCCGATGCCGACGAGCGCCCGCCCCCCTTGCGCCTATTCGGTCCTCGTGGTTCGCGCCGAGCGACAGAGTCGGGCTGGGTTCTGGCCGATCGGCCTACGCGATCCGCTGCCGATCATCCCGATCCCACTGAAGTCCGAAGACGTCCCGGCCCGCGTTGATCTCCGGGCGGCTCTCGATGAAGCCTACGAGGACGCAGCCTATCAGTATCGCCTCTACAAGCGCGACCCCGAACCGCCGCTCTCGCCCGAGGACGACGTCTGGGCTCGCGGGCTCTTGCCAACGACCAGTTGATGGTCGTCAGAATTCCCAGACGCGGCGACCCTTGAGGAACATCGACACGTAACCGTCCTCGCTCACTTTCAGCACGGGGCCGAATTGCGAGGCCGCCAGCGCGGCGAGAGTCCGGGCGCCCTGAACGGAACGGCCCATGTCGAGGACTTCGGGGTTGATCCGGAGGATCGCGCCGAAGGTCAGCAGGTTGCCGTCGGGGTCGGCGACGACAGCGCCGTCGAGGCTGGCGATCGATTCCAGCACGGTCGGTTCCAACTGGCCGACGGTCATCCCGCGGACCGCGTGGTGTAGTGCCCTCTTCGCCAGGCGCGGCGAGAGGTTCTCCGGGTCCTGAGGGTCGTCGAAGGCGATCTCCTCAGCCATCCTGTCGACCGGGGCGATGAGCTGGGGGACGGACTTCTCGGGGTCTCGGGCGACCACCAGCAAGGCTCCGACGCGGGCCTCGCTGAGATTCAGCGCCGCCTGGAAGAGACGGCGGGCGAGGTCGCCGTCGCTCGATCGTTTCACGGCCTCGCGCCAGACGGCGAACTTGTTGGGGATGTCCAGCAGGCGCCAGCGGCCGTCACTGAAGCTGAAGGCCAATTCCCCCTCGGCGAAGACCTTGATCTCTTGCTGAGGTGTGAGAACCAGGCAGACGTGGCCGCCGGTGATCGTCGCTCGGGCGTGGCTCTGGTAAGGCCGGGGGCAGAGATGCGCGAGCGGACGCTGGAGCTGCGTCCGTTCAGCCCACTCGGCGATGTCGGCGATTCGGACCAACTCCCCTTGAGGGTCGACCACGAAGACCGTTCGGGTTCCATCGCAAAGGCGGTGGAACCCCTTGATGGCCGTCAGACGGGCGTTGAACTGCGGAGCGCCCTGCATGTTCTCCCGACCGGGCGTCGTCGGATCGTGAGGCGTCCCCAGGAGCAGGGCCCCGGTGGTGACTCGTTTGTTCTCATAGGTGGACAACGCGGCGACCCGCAGGGCTTCGAGCGCCGCCGGGATCCGAAAGGGACCGACCGTCGACAGGAAGTCGGCGATGATCAGGTCTTCGGTCAGGTAACTGAACCGCTCGACGCGGTCGGCGACCTCGTGATCGAAGAGGGCGCGGAAGCGGAAGTCGAGAGCCCGCACGATGACGTCGATCATCCGACGCTCGGCCGGGAAGAGCGGGACGGGGCTTCCGGGCTGGAAGGTCAGTCGGGTCCCGCGCCATTCGATATCGATGGCGAGTCGGTCCGGGTCGTCGATGAGGCGGTAGGGGGCTTCCTGCATGACGACGTCGCCGTCGATGATCGTACGGTCCCCCTGGATCTCCAGGATGGAGTCCGGGAAGAAGTGCTCCAGGGTGCGCCGCATCACCGATTGGTAGAGTCCGACGACCTTGGAGACGGGTCCGAGATGCCGGTCGGATCGAGCCTGCAAGGTGTACTCCGCCATCGTCATCGTCGCGATCGAGGCCGGGTCGAACCGGACCGCCCGCCTGACTGCATGATCCATCATCGCCGACGGTCCTCCGGCGGTTTTCGCCCAGGTTAACCCAATCCTAGGAGACGGGGGGAAGAATACCAAGGGGGCGGAATTTGACGACGTGAAAAACCGCTTCCTGCGCGTCGGCGCTGAATTTTCTCAACCAGGCCGCACCTGGGGACCGATGTCCAGGGGATGTCGCCGCCGTCGAGGTTCGAGGGGCCTGCGCGTCCCCCTTGTCGAGGTCTGCGTCTCCTGCTAGGATTCGCCGCCCCCGTCCGGCCGTCGGTCGCGAGGGAGCCCCAGGGAAGGGGAGCGTCAAGGCGGGTCGAGCCCGTCGGTCGGCTGATGAGGGAGTATTCGCCCGATGACCAATCGTCGTAAGTGGCTGCGTGGCGGGCTGGCGATCGGATTGACCGGCCTGGCCGGCCACCAGCTCTGGCGTCACGGCCACGATTACGTCTTCGCCGAGCAGTTCGCGGAGGTCGTCCCCGGCAAGATCTACCGCGGCGCCTGGCAGAAGGAATGGCCCATGCGGCGGATCGCCCGCGACTACAAGATCAAGTCGATCCTCGCGCTCGCCCACCCATATGACAGCGCCATCGCCGTCAAGGAACGGGCCCTCGCCAAGGAACTGGGGATCAACTGGATCCACAAGCCGATCATCGACCAGCGCAACGAGGCGGTGCCGAAGACGATCTTCGACATCCTCGACGAGGCCGCTTCGGTCCTGAACGACCCGGCCAACTACCCGATCTTCTTCCACTGCCACCACGGGCTGAACCGGGTCTCGATGGCCCAGATCGCCTACCGGACCAAATACTGCGGGTGGACGCTGGACCGGGCGACTGACGAGGTGGCGTCGAGCTTCGGGCTGGTGAAGGTCAACCACGGGCCCGACTATCGGACGATGATCCAGTACTACGACAAGAACGTCCTTCCGTACCGCGAGAACACGCAGGCCATCGCCGCCAAGGACGCCCCCGCGACCCGCTAAAGATCACGGCGTCGCCCGGTTCCAGGATATCGACGGAACAACGCTTGATTCCCCGGCCGTGCGCGCTAAAATGAGTGTTCCAGGCCGATCCATGCGCCGAGGCGTCGTCTCGGCTTTTTTCTGGGCCTGTGATTTGCAAGTTCCCCTGCAAACGGCTGCTAAGCCGATTCGGGAGGTTCCTCGATTGAACATCCGCACCGCACGCGTCGGCGACGTTCCCGCCATCTATGAGCTGATTCGCAAGTTCGCGGACCGCAAGGTCATGATCCGCAGGTCCATGGGCGAACTGTACGAGTCGATTCGAGAATTCCTCGTCGCGGTGGACGAGGAAGGGAGAGTTGTGGGCTGTGTGGCGTTGCATGTGTTCTGGGAGGACCTTGCCGAGTTGAAGTGTCTGGCCGTCGCCGAGGAAGCTCAGGGCATGGGGGTCGGCCGCAAGCTGGTCGACGCCTGCTGGGAGCAAGCGAGCGACCTGGAGATCAACTCGGTCTTTGCGCTGACCTACGCCGTCGGGTTTTTCGAGCGTTGCGGCTACGCCCAGATCGATAAGGCGGAACTGCCGCACAAGATCTGGAACGAGTGCGTCCGCTGCCCGCTCTTCCCGAACTGCACGGAAGTCGCCCTGATCCGCTCGCATGAGCCGATCGTGAAGACCGCCGAGCCCGCCAACGGCCTGGTGCTCGCGCCCGTCTGACGATCCATCGATCGGAGCGGCGTCCGTGAGCGGTCCTGAAGCGAAACGAAACGGCCCGGGAAGTCCGACGATCCCCGTCGATTCTCCCGGGCCTTCCTCTGCGCCGAGCCTTCCAGGAAGGCGCTTGTTCATCGCCTCGCTGCTCGTCGGCGCGGCGACGCTCGTCCTGATGCTGGCGACCGAGCCTCGGTTGGCGATCGCCTGGGATGAGAGTTACAGCCTTGGCCGCGAGGCTCGATTACGGCTCTGGTTCCAGGCTCTCCGCGATCCGACCGCATTCGCGGCGAGTTGGAAGCCGCCGGTCGAGGAGTTGGTCCAGCAGGAGGGGGCTCCACCCCCGCCGGCTTCGAGGGTCGACTCTCGGTGGAAACTGCTCACCGACCCGGACGTCCTCGCCTGGTTCTGGCCGTTCGCCCGCGAGGAACCCCACGGCCATCCCCCGTTCTACGCCTTGCTGGGGCTGATCGGCGACGTGCTGACGCCTGGCCGATCCGACCTCGCGCGGGGACGCCTGGGGCCGATTCTCCTGTTCAGCTTCTGTGCGGGGGCCTTGTTCCACTTCGTCGGTCGACGCTGGGGATGGTGGGCGGCGGCGGCTTCGGCCGGAGCGTGGGTTTTGCACCCCCAGATGTTCGGCTACGGCCACTACGCCACGTATGACGGTCCTCTCACGTGCGTCTGGCTGTTGGCCGTCATGGCTTTCGCCAAGGCCGTCGAACAGGAACCAGCGGCAGGTGGGAGGCGAGCCGAATTGCTCTGGGCCGTCGTCCTCGGGGCGGTGCTCGGTTGTGCGATGGCGAACAAGCTGACGGGCTGGTTCCTCCCCTTGCCGTTTCTCGTCTGGGCGGTGATCTATCGGAGCGGGCAGGCGTTTCGCACGCTTGCGTTCGGAGTGTGCATCGGTCTGGCCGTCGCCTATCTGCTTCAGCCGCCATGGTGGTCCGAGCCGATCGCTGGGCCGCTGCGGTTCTTCCGATCGAACCTGACTCGGGACCAGACGATTCGGATCGAGGTCCAGTTCCTGGGGACCATTTACCAGACGCCGAAAGAATCGCTCCCCTGGTTCAACACGATCGTACTGACGGCGTTCACCACGCCCGTCGGCTTTCTTCTGCTAGCCCTGGCGGGGGCGTGGCGGGCGGTCGCGAGGTGGAAGGTCGAGCCGATTCTTCTGCTCTTTCTTGGACACTGGCTCTTTCTGCTCGCCCTCCGAGCGATGCCTCACGTGCCGGGCCACGACGGAGTCCGGCTGTTTCTGCCGGCCTTCGGAATGCTCGCGCTGCTGGCAGGGCCTGGGGCGGAGCAAATCCGGGCGTGGTTCGGGCGGTTTTCGCGCTGGATCGTCGGGGCGAGCTTGCTGGAAGGGGCTTTGAGCGTCGCTGTCATGCTGCCTGTTCCGCTCTCGTACTACAGCCCGCTCGTCGGCGGTCTACCGGGGGCCTCGAAGCTGGGCATGGAGCCCACATACTACTGGGACGCCCTCGACGCCGACGCCCTCGCCTGGCTCCGGGAGAAGACCGACCAGGGGCGGACGATCCGGTTTTCCACATTCCCCACTTCCTGGTTGTACCTCCGGCGCACAGGCGACTTGCCGCAGAAGCTCGCCCCGATCGATCCGGGACAGCCGCAGTGGTACGTCTTTCAGAACCGGCCCGGGGCGATGCACCCCTGGGATCGCATCTTGATCTCCAGAACCCAGCCAGCCTACGTCGTGACCAAGCTCGGGGTGCCGCTCGTTTGGGTCTATCCCTATGAGGCCGTCGAGCAAGCGATGCGCGAGGTCGGCCGGTGACTCTCGCTCCCGAGCATCGCGCCATCTATCTGACCGGACCGACGGCCTCCGGCAAGTCAGCGGTCGGCGTTCATCTGGCCCGTCTCCTCGACGCCGAGATCCTCGCGCTCGACTCGATGACGCTTTACCGCGGCATGGACGTCGGCACGGCCAAACCGACGAGGGAAGAGCAGGGGGGCGTCCCTCACCATCTGATCGACGTCCTCGATCCCTGGGAGTCGGCGAGCGTCGCGCAGTATCGCGGCTGGGCCCTGGAGATGATCCAAGCCGTTGAGTCGCGGGGGCGACGAGTTCTGTTCGTCGGCGGCACCGCTCTCTATTTGAAGGCGATGCTCCGGGGGCTGTTCGACGGGCCCGGGGCCGTGCCCGAGGTTCGCGGCCGGCTCGAAGCCGAGGCGGAAAGCCTGGGCGACGCCGTCATGCACGCCCGGCTCGCAACCCTTGACCCGGCGACGGCCGCGCGATTGCATCCCAACGACCGCCGTCGGATCGTCCGGGCGCTTGAGGTGATCGAGACGACCGGCTCTCCCTTCAGCACCCTTCAGTGCGAACACGACCGCGCCGCGCCGGCCAGCGTTCGAGTCTTCGCACTGACGCCTCCCCGACCCTGGTTGTACGACCGCATCAACCGTCGTGTTCTGGGAATGTTCGATGCTGGGCTCATCGACGAGGTCCAACGCCTTCAGGCTGGTCCAAGGCCGATGGGGTCGGTCGCCGCGCAGGGGGTTGGATACAAGGAAGTGATCGCCCACCTGGCGGGGGGGGCTGATCTGCGTCAGACCATCGACCTGATCCAGACCCGAACGCGGCAGTTCGCCAAGCGGCAGGGGACTTGGTTCCGGGGGCTCTCCGAGGTCTCGCCGATTTCGATCGAGCCGGTCGAGTCGGCGGAGGTCGTGGCGCAGAGGCTGGCGGCGGAGATCGTCGGCGATTGACCTTCCGGCCTGGGCGGGGTTGTGCTATCAAACCGGCGGAGGATCGGCCGAGGTCCCGACACGCGCCGACGCGCGCCGGTCGCCGGGGCCGTTCCCGACCGGATCGCACTCGAACCCGTCGCGACGCACGGCGTCGCATTGGGCGGGCGTCCCAAGGAGGGGATGGTAAACCATGGGCCGGCGACTCTTCTTTCTGCTCGGCATGGTGTTGTTGATCGCCTGCGGCCCCGCACGCATTCTGGGCGCGCAGGAGGCGTTCCCCGTCGACGCCCCCGCTCCCGCTCCGGCATCGCCCGGAACGGCCGGCCTGGAACAGTTTCCGGCCGAGGCCGCGCCGGCGCCGACCGCTCCCGCCCCCTCCACCCGCGAGCCCCTCCCCGGCATGGAAGACGCCCCGCTGGCCCCCCGCGCCGGGACCGGCGTCGCCCCGCGCGATGAAGAAGTCGAGCAGGTTCAGGCCGGCGGAAAGGGGCCGGCAGCAGCCCCAGCGCCGGCCGCTGCGGCCTCGGCTTCTGGAATCGTCCCCGACGGCGGTTACCTTGCGCCCATCGAGCGGCTCCCGCTAGGGAAACACGAGGTCCTCGTCAACGTCGAGGTTCAGGCCCCGGCCGAGATGAACGTGAACAAGGAATCGACGGTCAAAATCATCGTCGTCAACAGCGGTTCGACGGACGCGCTCGGCGTTTGCGTCCGCGATGAACTGCCCCAGGGCCTGAAGTTCATCTCCAGCTCGCCCCCGCCCGAGACCGACGCCCAGGGCCTCCTGACCTGGCGGCTGGGGACGCTTCCCGCCGGTTCCCCCAAGACGATCCTGTTGCGCGTCGTTCCGACTTCGGTGACCCATATGGATCATGCGGCGACCGTCTCGTTCCAGGCCGGCAGCAAGGCGAGGACTCGGGTTCTGGAGCCGAAGTTGAAGGTTGAGGTCGTCCAGCGGCCGAGTCTGTCCAAGCAGCTCAAAGGGAAGCCGGTGGAGTTCCAGATCTCGGTCTTCAACACGGGCGACGGCCCGGTGCGGAACATCATGGTGCTGGCGAAGCTCAGCCCGGGGCTTTCGTACGAGACCAAGGATCGCGGCGGCGACCCGAGCAGCCTTGAACACCCGATTGAGGGGCTTGAGCCGGGCGGACGCATCGACCTGCCGGCTCTCAGCGTCGACGCCAGACAGGGGGGGCGACAAACCTGCACGGTGAAGGTCACCAGCCCCGACGTCGTCTTCAACGCCGCCGACGCCGAGGTCGAACGCGCCGTGGACGTCATCGAGCCCAAGCTTAAGCTCCAACTGGCTGCTCCTGATAAGCGTTACACCGATACGGTCGCCCAGTACGAACTGACCATCGAGAACCCCGGCACGGCGACCGCGAAGAACGTTCGAGTGTCGATCGCCCTGCCGGTCAGCGGCAAGTTGATCTCCGTCCCCTCGGGCGTCGACTACGACCGCACGTCCAAGCGATTGATCTGGTCTGTTCCCGAACTTCCTCCGACCGATCCGGCCAACGCCGCCGCCAAGCCTCGCGTGCTGCCGTTCGAGGTCCGGATGCTTGACGTCGGCTTCTACGAGGTGACCGCCGAGGCGAAGGCCGACGGCGTGGCCGTCGTGCGGGACAAACAATCAACGGACGTGCAGGGGATGGCCGACCTCGACATCTACGTCACCGAAAAACGACGGGTCGTCGACGAGGGCAACGAAACGACGTTCTTCATCCGCCTTGAAAATCGAGGCACCAAGGAAGCGTCGAACGTCGCCGTGGTCGCCGAGGTCTCCAAGAACCTCCAGCCGACGGAGACCTCCGGCGGGCCCGAAGGGGAGAGCCAAAGGTCCCCCGATGGATCCCAGGTCCAATTCCCGGTCATCGATCGGATCGGACCCGGCGCCTACGTGCTGCTGGGCGTTAAGGTGAAGGTCAAGGGAGTCGCCGACGGGATCGGGACCTGCACGGTCAACGTGAAGCACGACGACCTGGGAGCCAGCGCGGTCCTGAAGGGGATGGCCAACGTCAAGGTCGCGGCGGGCCGTCGCACGGCCGACGCCTCCGACCCCGGCGCCAGATGACGACGGTCGCGCCGGCGGGTTGGCTCGCCGGCCTGATCCAAGTACAATCGAGGCGGCTCGTTCGCGCGTTGCGGGCGGGTTGAAAGCGGCCTTATCCCCTGACGACGAGCCGATGTGACCTCCGCTGCGTCGTTGCTTTCCGCCCGCGAACCCCCGACCATCGCCTAACACGGCCCACTTGCGACCTTGGACCTCTCCGATCCCCATCTGTCTCGAAGCCTCCACCGGCGGACCGTCTTAAAATGGCTGGCCCTCTTCGTGCTGGCGCTGGTTGCGGCGTTGGGGGTGAGTCTGGCGCTGGCTCTTCCTGACCTATTGCCGATCCTCTCGCGGGACGTCCGGCGTGGGTTGGCCGAGGCCTTGCTCTCGGGGGCCATCATCCTCCGCACGGCTCTGGTCGTGGCTAGCGTCTTCGGTCTGCCGATCGCCGCCTGGAACGCCCTGAGCGCCCGGCGGCGGGGTCAGCCCGCGGGACGGGCGGGGCAGGCCTTCCTCATGGCGCTTTCGTGCCTGTCTTCGCTGGTCGCCCTGGAACTGGGAGCGGCCGTCGTCCTGGCCTGGGTTCACCGGTTCCCGGTCCTCCCCACGACGTTTCCGGCTGAGGAGCCCGGCGTCTACCGCCTCCTGGTCCTTGGCGGATCGAGCGCGTTGGGCGAGCCCTACCGGGCCTGTGTTTCGGTGGGGCAGATCGTGGCGTGGAAGCTGGCCGAGGCCGCGCCGGAGCGTCGCTTCGAGGTGGAGACGCTCGCCTGGCTGGGCGACTCGCTGGAGCTTCAGCACCAGAAGCTCGCCCGGATCGTCCGGAAGCCGGACGCCGTGATCGTCTACTCGGGCCACAACGAATTCGCCGCACGGTTCGAGTCGGATCGGGTCTATGAAGTGGGCATGGAATCGACCTCGGCCTTCGTCGCCGGGGTCCACCGTCTCGACGGCGGCTCGCCGTTCGGGCGCCTCGTCCGCGAACTCCTCAGCAAGATCCGGCTGGATTCGCCGCCGTCGTTGAAAAACCGCCATCAGGTCGTCGACCCCCCCCTCTGCGGACCGGCCGAAACCGCCGCCGTGCTCGCCGACTTCACGGCGCGGCTGGAGGAGATCGTCGCCTACTGCGAGCGGATCGGGGCCCAACCCATCCTGATCATCCCCCCCGCCAACGAGGCCGACTACGAACCGAGCCGTTCGACCGTCGAGCCGGGCGTCGGCGGGGAAGAGCGGCGTCGAATTGCGGATACGTTGCTGGAGGCTCGATCGCGGGAAGCCTCCGAACCCCTCCACGCCGAGGGCGTCTATCGATCGATCATCGACCGTCACCCGGAGTTCGCCGAGGCGCACTACCGACTCGGAGGGCGGCTTCGAGCCGCGGGAAAGTCGGACGAGGCTCGCGAGGAGTTCATGAAGGCCCTCGATCTCGACGGCCTGCCGATCCGCTGCCCATCGCCGTTCCGCGACGTTTACCGCCGCGTGGCGGAGAGGCATGCCAACTGCATTCTCATCGATGGTCGTCGCGAACTGATGGAGACCAGCCCGGCGGGGATGCTGGACGACTCGGTCGTCGAGGACACGCACCACCCGAACCTGAGGGGATACGTCGCGCTGGCCGCCGCGGTGCTCCGAGAGTTGGCGGGGCGATCCGCTTTCGGGGCGGCGGCCGTCTCCAGGCCCGACGTTTCCTCGTGCGCCGCCCATTTCGGTCTCGACTCCACTCGGCTGGCTGAGGCCTGTGATCGAACGAGCGTCCATTACCGTCGGGTCGCTGGCTATCGCTACGACCCGACCGAACGATTGGCCAAGTCCGAGCGATTCGCCGAAGCCGCTCGCAGACTACGTGCGGGGGAACCGATCGATGCGGTCGGCCTCCCCGCCTTTCCACCTGAGGGCCGTTCCCAGTGAGTCTTGCAGACGTGGGCGTGGGCCCGGAGCTTTCCGGGATCCTGAACCTCGACAAGCCCCCCGGCGTGACCTCGCGCGACGTCGTCAACCGCGTCGTTCGCCTGCTGCCGCGCAAGGTGAAGGCCGGACACGCCGGCACGCTCGATCCGTTGGCGACCGGCGTTCTGGTCGTCTGCGTCGGCTCGGCCACCCGACTGATCGAGTTCGTCCAGCGGATGGGGAAGACCTACCGATCGACGTTCCGCCTCGGCGCCCGAAGCGACACGCACGACGTCGACGGCACCGTGGTCGCCACGGCTGATCCGCGCGTGCCGAGCCTTGACGAGATCGAGGCGGTCCTGGCTTCCCAGGTCGGTGAGATCCTGCAGCACCCCCCCTCGTTTTCGGCCCTGAAAGTCGAGGGCCGGCGGGCTTATGAACTGGCCCGCGCCGGTGAGGCCGTCGAACTGGCTCCGCGCCCGGTTCGCATCGATGCGATCCGGATTCTGGATTACACCTGGCCCCGGCTCGATCTGGAGATCGACTGTGGGAGCGGGACCTACATCCGATCGATCGCACGCGACCTGGGAGAGACGCTCGGCTGCGGGGCCGTCATGGAGACGCTGGCGCGAACGCGGATCGGCGTCTTCGCCCAGGCCGACGCCGTCGCTCCCGCCGATCTCGACCGGGGCACCCTTTTTGAGACCATCCGCCCGGCGCTCGACGCCGTCCCCGACCTTCCTCGCCTTCCCCTCGACGAGGAGAACCTGGCCGACGTGCTGCTCGGCCGGAAGCTGAACCTGGACGCCCCACCCGCGTGCGATGTCGCACTCATCGCCCCGGATGGTCGGCTGGTGGCCATCGGCGAAGTCGCGCCAGATGGCCACATCATCCAACCGAGGAAGGTGCTGGGATAGGACCGGACCGGCCTTCAATCGGCACAAGATTTGACGTGAACCGCCCGGAATGTCTTCATGATAGATAGCGCTGCGCTCTGAGCCACCCTGGTTCGGAGCAGCAACCGGCCCAGTGTCGGGGAAGCATCGAGCAGGGGCCGAGGCTGGACGCATGTTTCCACGTATCGGCATGTCTGGTTTTCTCGTCAGGACCTCCGAGGAAATTAAGAAAGCCTCCACGCGTCTGCAAACAGGGTTTAACAGCTCGTTAATCGAGGTTGGAAGTTGACTAATCGCGGCTTGAGCTATAACATCTTAATGATCGTGGGAACAAGTAATCGTTGCTGGACCCTTCCTCTCTCTCCAGCCAGCGATTAATTCGATTCGGGGTCGGTCTCGTGCCGAGTCTTGAAGCTCTCCGCCTTGCTTCCCTCCTCTATCAACGTCTGCCTAGCTCATAACATCCTAATCCCCCTGCTGATCGCTGGGCCGTTCTCGTTTATGGAGAACCGGCTTATCGCGTGATTTCATGGGTGATCAGGGTCGATTCTTGAATTCATGCAGCCCTGATTTCGCTCCGCCGCCACGAATCAGCGATCGTCATCGATCGCTGTTCCGTCATGTGCATTGATTCAGCCGTTTGGTTGAGTTTGTGCATTCATGTATTTTGATAAGTAATTCGGTTCGTCTTCTCTTTCGAGGAAGCCCATGTCGTTGAGCTCGGTTCCGCGTCGCGGATTCACGCTGATCGAACTGCTGGTCGTCATTGCCATTATCGCTGTGTTGATCGCCCTGCTGCTCCCGGCCGTACAGGCTGCGCGCGAGGCCGCCCGCCGCGCCCAGTGCGTGAACAACCTCAAGCAGGTTGGGCTGGCTCTCGCCAATTACGAGAGCTCCAACGGCACGTTTCCGCCCGGTTCCATCGGCAACGGCAGCAAGCCGACTTCCGACTGCAGCGTTCGTCGACGGCATACGTTCTTCACCATGATCCTGCCGATGATGGAGCAGACCCAGATCTATAATTCGGTGAACTTCCTGGTTCCCGCCATCGACACGGGGAATCCGTTCGGGACGGTCGCGGTCAACGGCGGCGCCTGCAACCTGACGGCCCTGAACACGACGATCGGCTCGCTGATCTGCCCTTCGGACAACGTCCTGCCGCCCGCCGCCACGACCACCCGTGGTCGAGCCCAGTCTTCCTACTCGGGATCGACGGGTCACAAGGACGTCCGTCACTGGTGGTACGGCTGCCCTGCCAGCCCCTCGATCATCCAGTCGGACGGCATGTTCAACGCCGACTACAACTACGCGGTGAGCGACGTCTCCGACGGCCTGAGCAACACGCTGTTCGTCGGCGAGGTTTCGGCCTACCGTACCGACCCGGATGCGGCGACCTACACCAACCAGTGGGGCAACGACGCCTACACCTCGTCCTCGGTGACGGGCGTCACCCGGCCCAACGCCCTGGCTTTCACGCTCTCCAAGCCTAACGCCAGCATGCTCGTCCCGGACGTTCCCTCGGACAGCTCCTACACCACCAACTGGGAGCGGAATCCCAGCACGCGATTCCAGGACTTCGGCCAGTGGGGTTTCCGTAGCCGTCACTCCGGCGGCGTGAACTTCCTCTTCGGCGACGGCAGCGTCCACTTCATCAAGGACTCCATCGAGGTCGTCTCGGGGACCAATCCGACCAACGGATGGGCTCAGAACGGCGTCTATCGCAAGCTGGCCACCCGCGGCTCCAACGAGACCGTCAGCGCGGACGCCTATTGAGCGAAGTCCGGTTGAAACCGACCCTCTCGACCACCTAGCAGGATTTGTTTCATGCGGCATCGAAGATTGGTCCTGGCGGCGTTTCTGGGTTCGTGCCTGGTCGGCCTGACCGGCTGCGGCGAGGAAGGCGGGGGAGGCGCGTCGGCGACCTCGGGCGGTGAAGAGGCGGGTGTGGCGAAGGCGTCCCGCGCACCGGCTGCTCCGCCCCCGCCGCCTACCGGCAACTCCAAGGCCCAGCAGGCCCCGCTCGAGACCTACAACTGATCCACGGTGTACGCCGGGCCTCGCCTGCCAAAGCCGAGGCTGCGGCCGCCGGGACTTGAATCATTAAGCTTCGACATAAATGCGAATTCCGACTCGTCCCCATCAGTCATGAGGTTTTTCCGAGAATGAGTCTTCCTGAACAGAACCGCGTTCGAGGCTTCACGCTGATCGAGCTGCTGGTCGTCATCGCCATCATCGCCGTGCTCATCGCCTTGCTGCTTCCGGCCGTGCAGTCGGCCCGCGAGGCGGCCCGTCGCGCCCAGTGCGTCAACAACCTCAAGCAGATCGGCCTGGGCCTGGCGAACTACGAGAGCGCCCAGGGCACCTATCCCCTGGGCTCGCTCCGCTACGGCGGAGGGGCCGGCAAGGATACCAGCTTCCCCCGCCGTCACACCTTCTTCGCCTTCATTCTGCCGCAGATCGAGCAGTCGGCGATCTACAACTCCATCAACTTCATGGTGGGATCGCTCGACAACGGCAGTGTCATGGGGGTGGTTCCCTCCTTCGGTAAGGAGATGAACAGCACGGCTTACAACTCGATGATCGCCACGTACATCTGCCCCTCCGACCTCAAGTCGAGGTCTTATCCGACCAACGTCGCGGGACGGTCGCAGAGCTCTTACGGCGGCTCTATGGGCAACAAGGACATCACCCACTGGTGGAACGGCGCAAGCGCGAACGTGCCTTCGGCCCAGAGCGACGGCATGTTCATGCCCGACTATAACTACGGCGTCTCGGCCGTCACCGATGGCTTGAGCAACACCCTCTTCGTCGGCGAGACCTCCAAGTTCCGCAACGACGCCGACGGCGACTGGTTCTATCAGTGGAACATGGACGCCTGGTACGGCTCGAACATCGCCAGCGGCGTGAGCCGAATCTTCGCCTTCGCGACCACCGTGGCCAAGCCCAACGCCAGCGTCCTGATTCCTGAGCCGGGCGGCGATGGCACTTACTACACCGACTGGGATCTCAACCCGACGTCCCAGCTCCAGAACATGGGCCAATGGGGCTTCCGCAGCATGCACTCGGGCGGGGTGAACTTCCTCTTCGGCGACGGCAGCGTCCACTTCATCAAGGACTCCATCGAGGTCGCGGGCGGCATCAATCCGGCCAACGGTCAGCGCCTTGCGGGCGTCTATCGCAAGCTGGCCACTCGCTCCGGCGGCGAACTGATCAGCTCGGACGCGTATTGATCTTCGACGATCGCCCGGCCGAAGGCGGCCGGGTTTCGAACAGGAGCCACGAAAGAGTATGAAGATTCGATCGCTCGTCCTGACGGCCGTCGCCTCCGCCTTCTGCCTCTGCATGAGCGGCTGCGATTCGGGCGGTGTGGATGCCATCTCGGCGAGCAGCAAGACCGGCCCGGCCGACGCCGCCGCCACGACCCCTGCCACCGCTCCCAAGGCACTCCCTGTGCACAAGCATCGGTCCAATGAGGCCCCCGGCCCCCTCCCACCGCCCGAAGTCTGATCAAGCCGAAGTCTGATCAAGCCGAAGTCGGAACTGCGATTTCCAAGTAAGGCCCGGACGGTTGATTCCGTCCGGGCCTTTTCGCGCGCCGGCCTTCGGCTTTCGGGCGATTCAATGGAGAGCAATTGACGCGGCTCCGGTGAGTTCAGCGTGCCGCTCTCAAGGATTATAAAGTCTTTGTTCATATCGACTTCAGATATCCTTTTGCAGGGCCGTGTCCCGAGAGTAGCCATCCCGCGCATCTCCATGAGGGCACAATCGAGCTATTCCGCATGAGGCGGCCTCTCCTATGCGCCATCGAGCTTGGGACTGGACACCGCGGCTTTCAGATGCCATAACATTGGCTTGGGCGTGCCTCCATGCTAGTGGAGATCCTGAAGCATCAAAAGCTTGTCGGGCTTCGCTTCCGACGGGTTTTGTCTTCCGATGAATCTGGCCTTCTGAAGTTGTTTTATTTGGAAGGAGAGCTTCTCCTCCTGCGGCTTGCCGTGGGTTGGAGGGCTGGTCCGGTCGTAAACTTCATGGGGTTTTCTCGTTTTTTGGTGAAATCAAGACACTCTGTTTCCGTAGCAGATTGAAAAGGGCCATCGCTGAAACTCGCCTCGTTCAGGATTCCGGTTCAGAGTGATGCGGCTCATGACGTGAACGTGATTCGGATCGCTCCTATAGCCTAGAGAAACAGCCATGTCGCCTAGGTTTGACCGCTCTCGCGGCTTCACCTTGATCGAGTTGCTGGTCGTGATTGCGATCATCGCGGTCCTCATCGCTTTGCTGCTCCCCGCAGTCCAGGCTGCGCGCGAAGCCGCTCGACGCGCTCAGTGCGTCAACAACCTGAAGCAGATGGGGCTTGGGTTGGCGAATTACGAGAGCGCAATGGGCAAGTACCCGATGGGGACGATCAAGTACGACTCGACGAGCTGCTCGCGCTCCTATCTGGTGTATTACAATGTATTTGAAATGATTTTGCCATTTATTGAGCAGAAGGTTGTCTTTGACGCGGCCAACTTCATGAGCGCGTCTGGGTATGCCTCGAGCTTTAACACGACCGCGTTCAACACCAAGATCCCCAGCTATATCTGCCCGTCCGACTTGCCGATCAACCCTCTGGATCCAAGCCAGGGGCAGATCCCCACGCCGCAGGTGAGTTATGCGTTCTGCATCGGTCTGACCGATTGCATGTACTACACCGTCGCCGCGACCAGTCCCAATTGCGGCGCGATCGAGCCGAATGGGATGTTCGGCCTCAATTACACCTTCAACGTCAGCAGCGTGGTCGATGGGCTCAGCAACACCATCTTTCTGGGAGAGGCTTCTCGATTCCGAGGAGAGCCTTCGGCCTCCAGCGCGGGGACCCCGAACTACGTACCCAACTGGAACATGGCGGGGAGGTTCTTTCAGCCCGGTTTCATGAACGACACCCGTCCCGTGGGGTGGGCGACGACGGCCGCCAAGATCAACGCCAAGGGGCAGCAGTTCACGCTTTATAGCTCGTCGTTCTACAGTCCCGCCGTGGTCTCCGACCTGGAGAATTGGTACAAGATCCCTCAGGTCCAGGACTATGGTCAGCTCAGCTTCCACAGCCAGCATCCCGGTGGGGCCAACGTCCTCTTCGGCGATGGTTCGGTTCGATTCCTGAAGGAACAGACCAGCCTCCCCGTGCTCAACGCCCTGGGGACGCGGGCCCGCGGCGAGGTGATCTCGGCCGACGCTTACTAGGCCTTCGTTGTTGATTCGACGTTGTCGTGCTCCAGGACCGAGGCTGGTCTTCTCCACCTTCGACCTCTTGCCTGCCTGCCGGGGACTGCCATGACCCTTTTCCGCATGTGCTCGACCGCCGTCGCGACCATCGCCCTGCTCGTAGGCGGATGCAGCTTTGATAGCGGCGAGGGCGCCAGCGTCGCGCCTCCGCCGGCGGATCAGAAATCGGAGACGCACGCGTTCAAGTCCAAGAAGCTGCGAGCGGCGACGACCTCGGACGCCGCGACCAATTCGGGCGTGCAAATCAAGGGCGAATGAGTCATGACCGGCCGTCGAGGTCGCTTGAGGTCGGAGCATAACCTGCTTGAGATGCCAGGCCCGGGTGCAAGCCGTTCGGGCCTTGTCGTGCGCCAGTTGATGAGTTGGACGCCGGGACGCGGATGATGGAATTCTGTGAACCTTGATGGTTTCTGAGGCGTCTGAATGAGAGAGCCTCAACGAGGACGGCCCAGCCCGATCGTCGTTGACCGCATCTGTACAGATACCTACAATTCGTCCTGCGTTCGACGTCGTTTCGAACCGGTCTCCGAAACCTGAAGCGAGGTACCAGCCCACTTGATCGACACGAGCCGTAACGAGCGTTTGGGGAGCAAGGAACGAGCGATCCTGGCCGGAGTCATCCTGCCCGGCGCGGTTTACAACACCGACGATCCCCTGGACGAGATCCGGGGCCTGGCCAAGACGGCCGGTCTGGAGACGGTCGGCACCCTGTTGCAGAAGCGGCAGCAGGTGGACGTCGCGACCTACATCGGCTCGGGCAAGGTCGAGGAACTCAGGGAACTGGTGAAGGCCTACGAGGCCGACGTCGTCGTCTTCGACGCCGATCTCGGGCCGGCGCAGACTCGCAACCTGGAAAAGGTCCTTGAGGTCAAGGTCGTCGACCGCACCGAGGTCATCCTCGACATCTTCGCGGTCCACGCTCGGACCCATGAGGCCCACCTTCAGGTGGAACTGGCGCAGCTTGAATACGCCATGCCCCGCCTGAAGCGGATGTGGACGCACCTTTCCCGCTACAAGGGGGGGATCGGCGTCCGCGGTCCTGGCGAAAAGCAGCTTGAAGAAGACAAGCGGCTGGTCGTCCACCGGATCCAGGAGCTGAAGGCGAAGCTCGGCAAGATCCAGGCTCGGAAGGAGCGCGAGGTTGCCGGTCGAGGGGACTTCCCGACCGTCTCGCTCGTCGGCTACACCAACGCCGGCAAGAGCACGCTCATGAACGCCCTGACCGACGCCGGCGTCCTGGTCGAGGATAAGCTCTTCGCCACTCTCGACACGCGGACACGCAAATGGCGGTTCCGGGGCGGAGGCGCGGCACTGCTGTCGGACACGGTCGGCTTCATCCGCGATCTGCCGCACTCGTTGGTCGCTTCGTTCAAGGCGACCCTGGAGGAAGCCCGTCAGGCCGATTTGCTGCTGCACGTCGTCGACTCGTCGAGTCCCGACGCCGAGATGCAAGTCCAGGCTGTCACCGCTGTTCTGGAAGAGCTGGGCCTGAAGGATCATCCGACCCTCCTCGTCCTGAACAAGGCCGACAAGGTCCCCGACCGTTCTTTCCTCGACGTTCTTCGCGCACATCACACCGGCTCGGTCACGATCAGCGCGGCGACCAGGGACGGACTGGACGCCCTGGAGAACGCCGTGCGGCTGGCCCTGCTCGAATCGGCTCTGGACGCCGAGGTCGAGACGAGCGTCGCCGATGGCCGTGTCCTCTCCTACCTGGCTCAGTACGCTCAGATCTACGACCGCACCTATGACGAGGACCGCGATCGCGTCGTCCTCCAATGTCGTCTCCCGCGCCGTTGCCTTGATTTCCTGCTGGAGCACGGGGCCGAGGTCCGCGAGAAGCAGCATCGGGTTTACGCCTGAACTGAGACTCTCGAGATCGAAACAGGGGAGGGGGCGGATGATCGCCTCCTCCTTTTTTTATGCGCATGGCTCGAACCGCCGAACTCCCCCCCCCATTGGGTTCGTTTGCGAGTCCTGAGAATCAGATCCGTCGGTTGTAAACAGTCTGTACAATTCAGGTTGTGCTCCATAACCAGGGGCCGAGATTGGCTTCCCTCGTCCATTTTTCGTGGCAGGCTGTGATTTCGCCCGTCGTCGGCGAGTCGATTTACGAACGCCCGCCGCTTCCAGTTCAGCCGGGCTTCTGGCGATCGTCCCAGGGGAGCCGACACCCTGTCGAAGCCTGACGAATTTGGGTCCGTTCGCCCTTCTGATCGGGGGAGCGTTTGCTAAAAGTGTATTAAGGGTATTGGGTTTACGTTCCTGAACCGGGGGCTGGGATTGGGTTCGGTCGTCCACTTTATTGATCGATTTCATCGGGTGTTCGGTCGGCATATGAAGGGCGATATCCCAGCGCTCTCCGATAGATATGTTACGACCGAATCGCCTTTTCTGGCTCTTGGTCTGAATGCTCACGCTGGCGCTGCGGGAGAAGAATCGATCCCCCGGCTGGCACGTTCGGTACGGATTTCGCCATGCATCTACTGGAAGAACATGGACGTCTTCAGCACACGCGCGCCTGGAACGGCGTAGAATGAGACATCGACAGGGTTCGATGGGCCTCGCGGGTGGAAGGGGGCGGATCATGAGACGGCGACAACCAAGTTTGGCACTCACGGCGGGTCTGGCCGCGGTCCTCGTTTTCCTGTCGAGTACGGACGTCTGGGCCCAGCGCGGCGGCATGCGCGGGGGCGGCGGTGGAATGCGTGGCGGCGGTGGCATGGGGGGCATGCGCGGCGGGATGGGAGGCATGCGGGCCCCGAGCATGGGTGGCATGCGTGGTGGTGGTATGGGAGCGATGCGAGCCCCGAGCATGGGAGCCATGCGGTCTCCAAGTATGGGAGCCATGCGGTCTCCGAACATGGGCGCGATGCGGTCCCCTAACATGGGTGGAATGGGGGCGATGCGGTCCCCCAACATGGGTGGCATGGGCGCGATGCGGTCCCCGAATATGGGTGGAATGGGTGCGATGCGTTCCCCGAGTGCGGGGGGATTGGGCGCGATGCGATCGCCCAGTATGGGCGGCGTGAGGTCGCCGGGTGGCGCGCTGGGCGGTATGCGCGGAGGAATGCCGGGCGGCGGCATGGTGAATCGCGGTGGTCCTTCGCTGGGGAGTCGGCCAGGGATCTCCAACCCCGGTTCGATGAACTGGGCCAATCGAGGCTCGATCGGCGGGGTGGGGGTTGGCGGTCGACCGAACGCCTGGGGCGGTGCAGGCGGCATGAGGCCTGGCGTGGGGAGTGGCCCCGCTTTGGGATCGAATCGGCCTGGCCTGGGTGGTGGTCCCGCTCTGGGAGCGAATCGGCCCGGGTCGATTAACTGGGGCAACCGGGGGCCTGGAGTGGGTGGCTCAGGCGTGGGCGGCCGTCCGGGCGCGTGGGCGGGTGCCGGTGGGGGGATGAGACCTGGCGGCAGCGGCCCAGGAATTGGTGGAGGACCAGGGCTGGGTGGTCGTCCCGGCATGGGAGGCGGCGGTCCGGGCGTCGGCAATGGACGTTCCTCCTTCGCCAACATGCGCGGACCCGGTGGAAACTTCACCAACACGAGCTTCAATCGCAACATCAACGTCAACAACAACTTCAACTCGCGCGGACTCGGCTGGCAGAACAACTACGCTGGGATGCACGGCAACTGGAACCGTGGTTGGAACAACGGCTGGGGAGGACGTGGTTGGGGAGGCGGCGGATGGGGCCGCGGCGGCTGGAATAACGGCTGGGGAGGCGGCTGGAATAACGGCTGGGGCTGGGGAGGCGGTGGATTCGGCAACGGCCTGGGCTGGGGACTGGGTCTCGGACTGGGGAGTAGCCTGGGTTGGGGCCTGGGGATGGGCGGCATGGGCTGGGGCTGGCCCGGAATGTGGGGCATGGGCTGGGGCTGGCCCGGCATGGGATGGGGGATGGGCGGTCTCGGTTGGGGGATGGGCGGCCTCGGTTGGGGTTGGGGAAGCGGCCTTGGATGGGGGCTGGGAAGCGGCCTCGGCTGGGGACTCTCGTCGTGGGCCTATGGACCGATGCTCTATGACTGGGGCTACTCGTCGTACATGAACCCCTACTACGTCGTCCCTCAGACCGTGATCGTCGAGCAGCAGCCCGCGTACGACTACAGCCAGCCGATCAACCCGGCGACGGCTCCACCCGACGAAACCGTCGTCAACAGCGCTGACGGTCTGTTCGACAAGGGACGCCAGGCGTTCAAGGACGGGATGTACGGGGCGGCTCTGGATTTGACCGATCAGGCGCTGCGGCAACTCCCCAACGACCCGACGCTGCACGAGTTCCGGGCCCTGTCGCTGTTCGCCATGAATCGCTACGACGACGCGGCGGCGGCTCTCTACCCGGTGCTGACGCTCGGTCCCGGCTGGGATTGGGCGACGCTGATCGGCTTCTATAACGACGACGCGGCCGTTTATACGAGCCAGCTTCGTACCCTGGAAGCGAAGGTGAAGATCGACCCGAACTCGGCCGCGGCCCACTTCCTCCTGGGCTACCACTACCTCAGCCAGGGGCACGGCGAAGAGGCCCTCGCGCAGCTGCGGGCGGCTTCCCAGCTTCAGCCCAAGGATTCGCTCTCGGCGAAAATCGTTCAGGAACTGGAGAAGGCTCGCAGCCAGGCCCTCGGCCAGGCGGGCGGCGCCGCACCCGGTGCGGTTGGCGCCGCCCCGGCCCCGGCGCTTGCTCCTCCGGCGGCCGAGCCCCTGCCGACCGTCGCGGTACGCGACGACGCGATCGTCGGCCGTTGGATCGCGACCCCCGATGGCGAAACCAAGATTACGCTCGACCTGACCCAGGCCGGGAAGTTCTCCTGGGCCGTTGAGCACGGCGGTTCCGTGAAGCGGTTCCAGGGCGAGCGCACGTCCGGCGGGGGACTGCTGACGCTCGTCCAGGATGCGGATCAGTCCCAGCCTCCCATGGTCGGCCGACTCTCGTGGAAGGACGAAGACCACTTCGTCTTCCATCTGATGGGGACCGGCTCCGGCGATCCGGGGCTGTCGTTCAGCCGCTCGCGGTAATCATTGAGGCGCGGGGCGGGGTTCATGTCGCCGCCCCGCGCTTCCGAATACGTCGGCTTGTCCCGCAGCGAGGGGTCGCCTTCGGTTTTTCCAGGACGACCGCGATCCTCTGATGACTGCACCGCGCGATGGGTATCATGGGGGAGTTGGATCGAAACTCTCCCATCCATTCCCGGAAGGTCATCATGTCGGCCAGATCTACAGCCGTGTGCGGCGTGGGCCTGCTCACGGCCGCGCTGGGCTTCACCTCCTTCACGAATGCGGCCGGTCCTCCGCGCAGCCGCGAGTCGTTCAACGCCGGTTGGAAGTTCGCGCGGTTCGGTCCCATGCCCGACGGCTCGCGCAAGGCCGAGCCAGGGGGGACGCACTGGAAGTTCCCATCGCGTGCATCCAGCGAGGAGATCGACAAGAACAATACCGCCGTCGCCGCGCTCGACGGCGATCCGAACACCCGATGGTGCGCCAACGGCGGCGGCAAGGGGGAGTGGCTGGCCGTCGATCTTGCCGATGCTCCAGACGCTGCGGCCCTGGAGGTCGACTGGGAATTCCCCGACCTCCGATACGTCTACGTCATCCAGACAAGCGGCGACGGCCAGAGTTGGAAGGACGTGAAGCAGGCCGCGACCGACCGCGACCCGCGTCGGATCGCCTTCGAGCCGGGATCGAAGCACATTCGGGTCCGGGTTGACGGATTGCCCGATTCCAAGTGGGCGAGCATCGCCGAGCTTCGGTTCTTCGATCGCGAGGGGAAGCCCGTCGCCAACGAGCGCCGATCGCTGGGCGAACCGCCGTCGTCGGCAGCTTTCGACGACACGGGCTGGCGTAAGCTCGACGTCCCACACGACTGGGGCGTTGAAGGGCCCTTCCGAGACGACCTGCCGAATGATACCGGCAAGCTTCCGTGGAAGGCGATCGGCTGGTATCGCAAGGCCCTTCACATCCCGAATTCCGATCGCGGCCGTCGTGTCTTCATCGACTTCGACGGCGCGATGGCGAACTCGCAGGTGTACCTCAACGGCAAGCTCGTCGGCGGTTGGCCTTACGGGTATCAATCGTTCCGACTCGACCTGACTCCCTTCCTGAAGTACGACGCCGACAACCTCCTGGCCGTTCGGCTCGATACCGAGAAGTGGGGCTCGCGCTGGTACCCGGGTGCGGGAATCTATCGCAACGTCTGGTTGGTGAAGACCTCGCCGCTGCACGTCGGCCACTGGGGCGTCTTTGCGACCACGCCCGCGATCTCCGGGGCGTCGGGGACCGTCAAGCTGGCCGTGACGCTCGACAACCAGCACGACGTCGACGTCCGGGCCGGGCTCAAGGCCGAAGTCTTTGAACTGGACTCCCACGGCGTCGCCGGCGCGAAGGTCGCCGAGACGAAGTCCGTCGAGAAGATCCTGCTGGCCGAGAACCCGCGGACGGTGGACCTGTCGGCCGTCGTCCCGAATCCGAAGCTCTGGAATCCGAAAACGCCCCAGCGCTATCTCGCCCGCGTAACCGTGGAGCGTTCGGGGGACGTTGTCGACGTCTACGGCCAGCCCTTCGGCTTCCGCACGTTGGAATACTCGGGGAAGGGTTTCGCCCTCGACGGCGAGCCGACGTTCCTCAAGGGGACGTGCAACCACCACGACCTGGGCTCGCTCGGTGCCGCGCTCAACGTTCGGGCGTTGGAGCGGCAACTCGAGATCCTGAAGGAAATGGGCTGCAACGCGCTACGGACGTCGCACAACCCGCCGGCCCCTGAACTGCTGGACCTGGCCGACCGGATGGGGTTCCTGGTCCAGGTGGAGGCGTTCGACTGCTGGCGGACCGGCAAGACTCCGGGCGACTACAGCACGCTCTTCGACGAATGGTATCCGCTCGACCTTCAGGCGATGGTTCACCGCGATCGGAATCATCCGAGCGTGATCATGTGGAGCATTGGCAATGAGATCGTCGAGCAGGACGGTCCCTGGCTGGCGAAGCCGATGGCCGACGTCGTCCGCGCCGAGGACCCCACGCGACCCGTCAGTGCAGGCTGCCACCATCCCCAGGCCGGCGTGAACGGCTTCCAGACGGCCGTGGACGCGTTCGGGCTGAACTACCATCTGGAGGCGTACTCCCGGATCCTCAACCACCCGGGGAATGAGAACAAGCCGATCTATACGAGCGAGTCGTCGTCATGCGTCAGCTCGCGCGGGGAGTACTTCTTCCCGATCAAGCGCGGCCGGGATTCGCAGGCGAACTTCCAGGTGTCGTCCTACGACGTCGACGCTCCTGCCTGGGCGCAGACTCCCGACGAGGTCTTCGAGGCGCTCGACAAACACCCGCGGTTCTTCGGCGAGTTCGTCTGGACGGGATTCGACTACATCGGCGAGCCGACCCCCTACAACAGCGACTCCACCAACCTGCTGAACTTCTCCGACCCCGCCCAGCGCGAGGCGATGAAGGCCGACCTGGAGCGGTTGGGGCGACTCAAGGTTCCGTCGGCCTCCAGCTACTTCGGGATCCTCGACCTCTGCGGGTTCAAGAAGGATCGCTTCTACATGTACCAGGCTCGCTGGCGGCCCGACCTGCCGATGGCCCACATCCTGCCGCACTGGAACTGGCCGGAACGGTTAGGGCAGGTCACGCCGGTCCACCTCTATACCTCGGGCGATGAGGCCGAGCTGTTTCTCAACGGCCGATCCCTCGGGCGCAAGAAGAGGGGCGAATATGAATATCGAATCCGCTGGGACGACGTGAAGTACGAGCCCGGCGAGTTGAAGGCCGTGGCTTACAAGAACGGCCGGGAATGGGCGACCGACGTCGTGAAAACCACGGGAGCCCCCGCCGGCCTCGTCCTGTCGGTCGACCGGTCGGAGGTGGCCGCCGATGGTCTCGATCTGAGTTTCGCCACGGTCACGGTCGTCGACGCGGCGGGTCTTCCGGTTCCTCGCAGTGGTAACCTCGTGAAGTTCACGATCGAGGGCCCCTCCGAGATCGCGGCCGTCGGCAACGGCGACGCCGCCAGCCATGAGCCGTTCCAGGCAAGCAGCCGCAAGGCGTATAACGGCCTCTGCCAGGCGATCCTCCGCGCTCGGTCTGGTCAGCCGGGCTCCATCACCCTGCGGGCTGAGTCCGACGGGTTGACCTCCGCCCAGGTCACCCTCAGGAGCCGCTGATCCGAACAAACGATCGGCGTTCCAGACCGGCGATCCGCTCGGCCGCACCTGTGGCCCGGGCGGGTCGCCATATCATGCGCACTGCCTCGGACGCATCCGATCGTTCTTGATTCAAGGTGCGGCCCGGTTAGAATCTCGGCTGGCCTCACTCGGCCCTCAAGCACCTCGACGACCGAGGGATGCCAGCGCGACAGCCATTCCGCATCGTACTCTCCCCTCTCGATCAGGGGCTGGGCATGCTGAACTTCACGACGAGTGACTCGGGCGGCGTCATGATCGTCGCCTTCGACACCGTGGAGGAAGAGAACCTCGACTGGCAGTTCTCTCAGCGGGACTGGCTGTACAAGACGATCGAGTCGCGAGAGGACGGTCGATTCGCCCTCGACCTCACCGATGTCTCCTACCTCGCCAGTTCGGAGATCGGCTTTCTGGTCACCGTGAAGCGGCGGGTCGATCGCCGTAACGGACAACTCGTTCTCTTCGGGGTCGCCCCCTACGTCCTGGATATTTTCAGGACGATGAATCTTCAGAAGGTCCTGGAGATCGCCGACACCCGCGGCGCGGCCTTGTCGAGGCTGAAACGCTGAACGATCCCACCGGTCGAATTGGTGGATTTGCATTCCTGCGACGTCGATAGAAAGCAAGAACGCCCCGGTACGCCAGTCGGCAGGACGCCCTGGCCGCGCGCCGGTCGCTACGAATCGACGTTGCAGGATGTGAGACCATGCTTTATGCACACGCGGGCGAGTCGTCGGCCGATCCGGTCGACGGCGAGTCCAGGGCCTCGTTCCAGTGCCGTTTCGCGGCCGCACTCGTCGTTCTGGTCCTGGCCCGGGGCGTAGTCCTTATGTGCGCCATGCCTCCGTTCGAAGGCTGGGACGAGTATCAGCACGTCGCCTACGTCGAGCACCTGAGCGAAGGGGGGCGCACCCCCGTCGTCGGCGAGACGCCGACGCCCCAGGCCCTCCTGAGGGTGGCCGTGAAGTCGCCTCAGCCATACTCGGCCGTTCACGACGGGCTCAATTCGGCGGGAGGCGTAGGCTACCCCCAATTCTGGGCTGATCGCCAGTCCGGCGCGAGCCCGACTTTCCGGGACGGCGGACCGATTCCGCTTTACCAGTCGCAACACGGACCGCTCGCCTATCAGGTTCTGAGGCCGGTCTACGCGGCGTTCGGCGGCCTGGGGTCGATCCGGTCGTCTGTTTCGGGAATGCGGTTGGCGAACCTGCTTTTGACCGCGGCGGCGGTGGGGGCGGCGTTCTGGTGTCTGTCGGGACTGCTGAGAGAACGTCGATCGGCGGCCTGGGTGGGGGTCGTGCTGGCGACGTATCCGCTGTTCCTGATCAACGGCGTCCGCGTGGCGAACGACGCACTGGCTGTTTTCCTGGCGACGCTCCTGATCTGGTTGATGCTCACGATCGCGACCAAACCGTGGAATGAGATTCGCCGCCCGGAACTGAGTTTCCTCGGCGTCGGTCTGCTCACCGGCCTCGCGGCTCTGGCCAAGGCGACCAACTACGCGCTCGTCCCCTTCGTCGGGTTTTGCGTCCTGGCGTTGGCGGCTCGGCGCGAGGTGCCTTTCCGTCGCGCGGCGGCCTGCGGCCTGGCGTCGGCGCTAGGCTTTCTGGTGATGACTCAGGCCGAGATGCGGTTCAACCTCGCGCATTACGGGTCGATCAGCTCGATGCAGGAAGCGGCGCTCAACCATCAGCGCGGTCACGGCCCGGCGGACCTCTTCCGAACGGCTCAGCAGATTCCCTGGCTCGGCTGGTTCGTGGACCTCTGGGATCGCCGGATGTTCTTCGCGGGCGGATGGAGCTTCCTGGAGACTCACCCGAAGGCGATTCGCTGGCACGAGAAGCTCGTGTTCTACGGAATCCTTGGTTGGGTCTGGGCCTTGGGAGTCGGAGCCGTGCTTCGCCGCCGAGGTGAAACGACCAGGGGAGCGTTCGCGAGTCCAATCGTCCCGGCTGCTTGCGTGATGATCGTCCTCTCGTACACGGCGGCTTTGGCGTATCACGTGGTGCAGTCGCACCTGGCCTGGGGACGCTCGTCGACGGGCTCCTGGTATGCGAGCGCGGCGATGCCCTGGTTCCTGACGCTCGTGGTCGTCGGTCTGATGCGGTGGCCCTTGCCCGGCCGATTGCGAGCGCTTCCGCCCCTGGCCATGGCCGCTGTTTCCATCACGGCCGAGGCGATCGCCGTCCACGGCCGGATGATCCCGTTCTACACGGCCTTCCCGGATTGGCGGACGAGCATGGACCGGTTGGCCTCGCTTCAGCCGGGATGGCTGGGAAGTTCAACGCTGCTCGCCGCCACGGCCGTCGAGGTCGTCGCGTTGGGTGCCGTCTTCCTGATTCTCGTCGACGACGTCCGGAAAGAACGCGAGGAATCCGCACGGCTGACGCCGGCCAAGGCTCACATCGGGCGTGAAGCTCAGCGTCGGACCGGCGCTGAATCCACGCGGACGGCGGTCTGAACGGCCGGGTTGCGAATTCCGTCCACGGCTGTCGCCACGACCTCGCGTAGGCTGTCGTGGCGTAGGCGGTCGGGGCGTAGGTCGTAGACGAAGATCGATCCTCCCACGCGGAACGTGGGAGCGACTCTCCTCAGCCTTCGGTAGACGTCCGGGGTCGTCGGATGCTTCTGACCAGGCCGGAGGTAGACCGACTGCAGTTGCGTGACAGACACCGCGAGGGCGTCGTATTCCTCGATCGGCCGCCGCAAGCCGTCGATCGGGTCGGAATTGATCCCGTAATCGCTCGGCGCGGCGGTTCCGAAGTAGTCTAGCGCCACGGTTTTGAAGCCCTCGCGATCGAGCACCGTCTTGAGCGCGGGAAGATCCTGGCCCCAGTCGAGGTTCGAATCCGACAGCCGCTTCCACGCCGTGGCCCCTCCGCCGAAGAGGGGGTTGAAGTAAGAGAGATACTGTGGGGCGGCGAACAGGCAGGTGACGATCTGACCGCCGAGCAGAAGCCCCGCCAGCGCGTGGGCGCGCCGGATGTTGCGCGCCACGCCCGCGAGGGCGTCCACCGAGAGCAGGACGATCATGGGATACATCGCCAGAGTGTAACGGTGGCCTATGCAGATCGGCGAGGCGATCAAGGCGGCGCCCGTAATGGCGACGAACCAGAGGAGAGTTGCACGCGAGCCGTCGATTCCCAGGCCGCCGCGACGGATGCCTGAGAGCCCCCGAAGACCGACCACAAGGCCCGCCGCGGCCAGGGCGAGTTCCGGGAGCGTGCTCTTCACGAGCAAGGTGTAAGGGTAGTACGACCACCACCCGGAGAGCGACCGCGCTCCCTGGTAGAACGCCGGATGGCCCAGCCGATTGTGTTCGAGTTGATACTGGAACGAGATCGCGAACGTCGGCAGCGAGATTCCCCGCCACTTTCGGTCCGGGTCGACCTGGAAGCCGTGGCATGCCCAGACCGTCAGCAGGCCGATCGCCAGGAAGCCCAGAACGTCCGTCCCGAAGCGAAAGACTCGACGTCTAAGCGACTTGTCAGAAGTTCGCCAGGCGTGTAGGAAATCGAAGGAACGGCCGACGAGGAAGCAAGGGAACAGCAAAGCCCCGGTGTACTTGGTCGAAAAGGCTAGACCGGCCGCGGCGCCCGCGAGGATCAGGTGCATCCAGGTCGGAACCTGACGATGCAGGCCGATCGCCAGGACCGCCAGCGTGGCGAAGCAGGCGAAAGCCGCGTCCGTTCCGGCGATCGAGGCGTGGGTCAGCAGGCTCGGCGAGGTCGCCATCATTCCCGCGCCCAGGATCGCCGCCGTCAGGCCTCTCCTTCCGAGCAGCCATCCGAACGACAGCAACACCAGCGGCACAAGAGTCGTGCAGGTGGTGATCAAGCGGGGAAGGGTGATCAGTCGGTTGTTTCCCGGGTGCGTTGCGTAGACGTCGTGAGAGGCGTCGGAGCCGGCGAGCCAGACCCCGGGGACCATGTTCAGAGCGATCGGCAGGGGAGCCACGCCGAACTTCACCAGATCTCGATCCAACCTGCCGCCGTGAAGCGTCTTGATCCCCTCGCGGAGATAAAACGTTTCGTCGTAAGTCAGACTCATCGACGCCCGCGGCGAGATGGTCAACGCGAGGGCTGTCAGAGCGATCAGGATCGGAGCGGCTACGCGGCCGATGCGTAAAGCCTGGTCCGCTCCCCGGCGGCTCATCTCGTCACGAATGTCCATGGCGATCGGCTCTCAGCGAAGGGTCGGTCCATCCACCGCGCCGACGCGGTTGTCGGCGCGCTCGAAGATCTGGATCTGCACTCGGTTCTCGCCCTCGCCGCCGGCCAGGACGGCGATCGGCGGCCGGTCGCCAATCAACTCACGGAGAGTCGAGGCGTAGGTCGAGGCGCTCTCGATCTGGCTCCGCGTTGCGACGACCCAGCGGATCGTCGGGTCGGCGGCGGCCTCGCGGACCTGGGCGAAGGTCGTCCCGGGGCGTCGGCTGAAGTAGAGCGACCAGTCGGTAAGGTCGAGGATCTTGCCGTCCTTGGCGGAGCCCGCCAGCCAACGACCGGCGTCCCAGTAGACGTTGAACGGACCAGGCGTCGGCGTTGAGGGCTCGCGAAAGCGCGGCAGGATCACGATGGCAGCCAGGGCCGCAGCCCAGAGCACTGGACCCGGCCGGAGTCGCTCCTGCGGCAGGCCGAAAAATCGACCTGGGATCGCGACCGCCGTCATCAGACGGTCCAGGCCGGCGGCGGCCGTCAGGATCAGAATCATCGCGGGAGCCAGGGCGTTGCGTGGAGAGCAGTAGCCGGCCGTGGCGTGAAGTCGGACCAGCGCCAGGGCCGACGCAGCCAGAACGACGACCAAAAACGCCCATGTCCGCGACGGCGGGCCATGCCGGTGGGCGGTCGCTGCGGCAAGGAACGCCGTCGCCAGAAGGAGGATCGGGACGTCGGCGCGGACGACCTCGATCAGACGCAGGGCCGCCAGTCGATAGGTCTCGCTCGTCGATTGCCCCTCGACCATCGGGGCCTCCCGCTCCAGAGCCATCGGGGCCGATGCGGCCTCAAGACCCAGCACTCGGGCCGGCCCTGGTCGGACGGTGACCGAACCCGTGGCGGCCACGTAGGGAGCGGCCAGCGCGATCGCGCCAAGCCCGAGCAGGCCCGTCGCCCGCCGCCATCGCGGCCAGTTGATGCGAGTGGCATGGTGCAGCGGGATTACCAGCAGCGTCGCGAGGAGGCTCGCCGGCAGCAAGAGGCCCTCGGGCCGCGTCAGATAGGCCAGGACGCCGAAGCCCGCCGCCGCCGGGAGCCAGCGGGTGTGACCCTCTCGGAGGAACCGCACCGAGGCCCAGAGTCCCCACGCCCACATCAGCAGGAAGGTCGATTCGCTCAGGACGTTCACGACCAGCGATGAGACGATCGGACTGAACACGAAGAGGACGCAGCCGAGCCACGCAGCGCGGTCGCCGAACAGGTCGCGGCCTGCGAGATAGAGCGGAATTATCATGAGCACGACGGCGCCGAAGCTGGCCGAGACGGCGGCTCGCTGCCACCATTCCGGCCCCTCGCCGCCGATGAGCCGGTGCGCCGCGGCGATCGCCAGCGGGTGGAGCGGGTGTTCGACTTCGCGGAGGCCCTCACGCCATTCGCCGGCGTTCAGACTCTGGGCCGCCCGGATCGAGCGCAGGCCGTCGCGGAGCGTCGCCTCGGAATGCCGGAGCGACCAGCCGAGGAAAACGGCCGCCGCCAGCATCAACAGAACGATGCGGACCGGGTGTCGGAAAGGGCCGGTGAGGCCGGCGTCGACGTCGGAGTCGTTTCCGAGAGCCAGGTCGAGTGCTTCCGTGTTCATTTCGACGCTCCTTCGTCTGTCCATGGCGTCACTGCGTCGAGGTCGATGGTGAGGGTGTCGAACCGGCCACGGCCGGAGCCAACTCGAAAACGTGGACCTGGGCGACTCCCTTGCGGCGAGTCGGTGGGAACGAGACGACCGGCGACCGGCCGGCGACGTGGTCGCGCACGGCCTGGCAATACGGCCACTCGCCGATCAGGAAGGCGTCGTGGGCCACGACGTAACCCAACTTCGGGTCGCCGTACGCTGACGGGTAGTCGGGGAACGAGTAGCCGGGTCGGTCGCCGTAATAGAGCGCCCAGCCCTTGAGATCGAAAACCCGGGAGTCGGGGGCGGCGTGCGCCGCCAGCCATTCCCCGGCCTCGCGGTAGCCGTTGTAATCGGCGTTCAACGGCTCCAGGGTTTGAGGCCCCCAACCGACCATCATCACCGCCGCGAAGGCTGCGGAGACGAGCCCCGGAATTCGTCCGCCGGCGTTTTGAGCGAATCGGCCCGCAAGCCGCTCGCCCAACGCCGAAACCCCCTGAGCCGCCGCGGCGATCAAGGGGAGTGCCAAAATCAACGCATGCCTGGGCGTGCAGTAGCCGCCGGTGGCGAAGAGTCGGACCAACGCCAGCATCCAGAGCCCGCCGTAGATCGCGACGAACAGTCTGCCTCGCGACTGGCCCGCGTCCCGCGCCGGTCCCCGGCGGAGGATTCCAAAGGCCGCCAGCGCCAGCAGCGGCGTGGTGACGGCCCCTTGCACGGCGCGGAACATTTCGCGCCAGGAGACGGCGAACGCCTTCAACGCGGTCTGATCGGGGTCGAGCGGACGGGCTCGTTCGACGGCCGTCGCCTCAGACTTCGGGGCGGTGCCCAGCAGCCGGGCGACCGCCGGCTTGGTGCCAATCCCCCCCTTGATCGCGATGTATGGCCCGATGATCAGCGTCGGCCCAACAACCATCAGACCGGCCGCCCGGAGCCACACGGTTCGAGGCAGGCGCATCGAGGCCGCGAGAGGGGTCAGCATGAGCGTCCCCGCCAGCGCGACGGGGAGGAGCAAACCCTCGGGGCGAGTCAAATAGGCCAGTCCGGCGAGGGCGATCGTCGGCAGGAGCCAGCCTATGGAACCCTGGCGAAAGAAGCGGAGGGCCGACCAGACGCCCCAGGTCCAGAAGAGGAGGAAGGTTCCTTCCGAGAGCACGTCGGCCAGGACGTGACCTGTGGTTGGGACCAGGAACGTCAGCAGGCAGGCGAGCCAGGCGGATGTCGCCCCAAACAATTCCAGAGCCACCAGATACAGGGGCGTCACGAGCGCTGCGCCGGCGATCATGGAGACCGTCTGGGCAGCCGTCTGCCACCCTTGCGGGCCGTCGTCCAGTCCCAGAACGCGATGAGCGGCGGCGACGGCGATCGGGTAGACGGGGTGGTCGACGGATCGGACGACCGAGGTCCGCCAGTCGCCGCGGTCGACGGCGCGGGCGGCGGCGACGTATCGGAGGCCGTCGGCGTACATGACCTCGGTGGTCGCAGCCAGTCGGCCGAGGAGCACGGCGGCGAAGGCCGTCAACAGGGCGATTCGGGTTGCGTGTCGTGCGGGCGTCACGTCGGATCCGTCCTTTCGGCCATCCCTGCCGGGCGGATCCTCCGCCCGTCGTCAGCCGCCGGGGGGCCTGGACGCCCGCGCGGGGCGTCGCGACCTGTTAGGTCGGATGGGGCCGTCTCCTAGCCTCGTCGAAGCGACGGCGACGGCTCGTTCGGCCGTCTCGATCACCTCCCGACCGAGCGGACCCCCGCCGCGGCGAAGGCTGCGGACGATCCCGGCGACGGCCCGCCAGGCCCGTCGCTCGTCTTCCCGTCGCCTCAGAGCCGCCCAGGCCCCTCGGACGGCCGCCTCCAGTGCGACGATCCCCGTCAGGACGAGGAACTCGGGCCGCGAGGCGTGCTTGCGGAAGTAGAGCAGCTTGCTATGGCGGATGACGACGCGCATCTTGGGCGAAATCGGCCGATCCTGCAAGGGCGTTCGATGGACCACGCGCACCGTCGGGTCGTACTCCACGCTCCATCCTCGGTCGCGAGCCACCCGGCAGAAGGCGACCTCCTCGTGGTAGAGAAAGAAGTCCTCGTCCATCCCGCCGAGTTCAGCCATCATCCGGCCGTCGATCAGCATGCAGGCGCCCGTGACCCAGTCAACGGGCCCCGGACGGAGCCGCCGCTCGGGGACGTACTTGCGACGCCGACGCTCGATGAACTGCTCGCGAAAGGTCCGGAGCAGGCCGGGGAAGACCCCCACGGAGCCCTGGGGCGTTCCGTCGGCGTTGTCGATGCCGAAACCCAGGACGCCGGTCTGATCGTCTGCGCGGGCCTCCAGGTCGTCGATCCGCGCAAGGATGCGGCCGAGCGTTCCGGGCTCCACGGCGACGTCCGGATTGAGCAGGAGGAGCCAGGGGGCTGGGATGGTCCGCCAACCTGCGTTGACACCAACGGCGAATCCGCCATTATCGGGCCGTTGCACGAGCCGAACGCCGGCGAGGCGGAGGGATTCCGCCCGGGGCGCAGGCGAGGGAGAGGCGTTGTCGACGACGACGATCCGGCACGCGCCCGAGAGGAACTCGGGTTCGCGCACGAGACGTTCCACCAGTCCTAGAACGTCGGGCCAGCCGTCGTAATTGACGACGACGACCGTCAGGCGGGGCTGGGGATGTCGGGGGGATTGGTCCACTCGGGTCGACCTCGCCTGGTTCACCGCTTCGCCCAGATTCGGCGGACTTTCGGTTTCACTGGACGTTTCCGTCGGCTGGACCGATGGAAGAGCTTGAAGCAAAGCCCGCCAAGGGCGGCGTTCGCCAAGGATGGTACGGGGAACGGTGGATGTCCGCAAAGGCCAATCGGGCGACCGAGCGGCCCGGCGGCTCCCGGAGTCCGAGCCGAGGGATCGGTGGCGCCTCATGAATGATTCCCTGGAAATCGTGGGTCGCGAGCGGGTGGGAGAACTGGCCGGTCGATCGCGAAAGCGAATCGTGATCGTCGGCGCCCCTCGCGACGCCCGAAAGCTGCTGCGAGACCTGCACTCGCGCCCGGTGCCGATCGTCGGCTTCATCGACGCGGGACACCATCGCACGACCGGTCCGCGATCCCGGGGCCGTCACCTGGCTGTCAACCCCCGGACCAGCCCGCTCCCGGTCCTGGGCGACATCGATCGGCTCGACGAGATCGTCGATCTCGCCGGCGCGACCCACGTTCTGGTGGCTCATTCCAAGCCCCGCAAGCATTTGCGGCGGCGGTTGGCTCGGATTTCGAGCGTCCGGGCGAGCGTCCACTGGATCGCCGTCGGCGACCACACTCCCGACCTCGCCGGGCTTGACCTGGACTCCTCGACTCCCTTCGAGCCCTCTGCCCTTGATCTGCGCGCGGCCTGGGCGGGCGTCCGCAAATGGGCGGGGACCGACGGCGCTCGGCTGGCCAAGCGCGCTTCCGACGTCATCGTCTCGCTGACGCTTCTGCTGCTTTTCGCCCCGTTGTTCCTGGTCGTCGCCGCGGCCATCCTGGTGACCTCCGGCCGGCCGATCTTCTACACGCAGGAGCGGATCGGGCAGGGGGGGCGGCTGTTCCGGATCATCAAGTTCCGGAGCATGAAAAGCAACGCCGAGGACGAGACCGGGCCGATCTGGGCCTCCGACCACGACGCCCGCTGCACCCGCATCGGCGACTGGCTCCGCCATACGAACGTCGACGAGCTTCCCCAACTCTTCAACGTGTTGAAGGGTGACATGAGCCTCGTCGGCCCTCGTCCCGAGCGACCGATCTTCGTCGAGCAGTTTTCCGCCGGGATGCCCGACTACAACCTCCGCCACGCCGTTCCGTGTGGCATGACCGGCTGGGCGCAGGTCCACGGCTGGCGAGGGCGGACCTCGTTGCGGAAGAGGATTCAGTACGACCTGGACTACATCAATCGCTGGTCGTTCTGGATCGACTTCCGCATCCTGTTCATGACCTTCCAGCACGTCGCTTGGGGAAAGATCTCGTGGAACATCTCGCGGACCCCGAAGCGGCCCCAGGCCTGAATCCGACCTGCTCGATCGTCATTCCCACCTATCACGGCCGGCGGCTGCTGGAGCCCTGTCTGGCCGCGATCTTCCGGAACCTCCCAGGCGATCCCGCGCTGACCTGCGAGGTGGTCGTTTCCGACAACGGCCCCGACGATTGCACGAGCGAATGGCTCTCGCGAGCCTATCCCCAGGTTCGTGTGGTTCGGCTCGCTCCGGGTCAGGGGTTCTGCCGCGCCGCCAACGCTGGGATCGAGGCCGCACATGGCCGTTTCATCCAGGTCCTCAACGACGACACGGAGCCGTCGCCCGGCTGGATCGAGGCCGGACTGGAGCCGTTCGGCGACCCTTCCGTCGCTGCGGTGACACCTTTGGTTCTCGTTCGCTCGACGCCCGACCGCGTCGACTCCGCCGGCGACGACTACAGCCTCGCCGGCTGGCCCTCCAAGCGCGGCCACGGCCAGCCCGTATCGCGCTGGGAGTCGCGGCCCGTCGAGGAGGTCATGAGCGCCAGCGGATCGGCCTCGTTCTACCGGGCCGACGTCCTCCGGCGAGTGGGTGGGTTCGACGCCTCTCTGGTTTCGTACTACGAGGATGTGGATCTCGGCTTCAAGCTTCGCTGGGCGGGGTATCGCGTGGTCTTTACGCCTCGCTGCCGCATTCTGCACGACATCTCCGCCACGGCTGACCACCGCAATCCGAATCTCCAGCGCTTGATGGCTCGCAACGCCGAGCTGGTCTTCTGGTCGAACCTCCCGGCTCGCCGATTGGCCGGGGCTCTCCTGCCTCACCTCGCCCTGTTGACGGCTCAGGCCGCCTGGCGACTGGCCCGGCTGCGGTTCATCCCGTTCTTCCTGGGCAAGGTCGACGCCGTGCGCGAGGTCGGCTCGCTCCGAGCCCGTCGCCGCGCTCGCGCCGACCTGCGGCGGCGAGCGGTTCGCCCTCCTCACTTCCCGATGGGAGTGGGCTCGATCGAGAATGTCGTCAACCATCTGCGACGGCCGCGGGAGGCCTCGGCGGCTGGCGAGTTCAGTCGGCGAGAATCTCGGCAAGGTCGAGGATGAAGTCGGGTAGGACGTCCTCTCCCGAGATCTTTTCGGGAGATGCGAGGATCTCGGCTTCGCGATCAGGTCGGTAGATTTCGACGGTCCGCGTCTCAGGATCGATCAGCCAGCCGAGCCGCACCCCCTGCGCGATGTATTCAGACATCTTGGCGCGGACGTCGTTGATCCCATCGCTCGGCGAGCGGACCTCGGCGACGAAGTCGGGGACGATGTGGGTAAACCTGCGGCGCTCGGCTCGGTCGACGGCGGCCCATCGATCGGATCGAATCCACGAGGCGTCCGGTGATCGAATCGAGCCGTCGGGCAAGGTGTAGCCGCTGGAGGAATCGAAGACCTTTCCCAACCGCTTGGCTTTGTTCCAGATGCCAAGCTGAATCGTCAACTCCGCGTTACGACCGCTGCCGTCGGGCGACGCCGGCGCCATCACGATCAAGCCTCCATCGGCTGTTAGTTCCAGCCTTGCGTCCTTGTTCGCGGCGCAGAGGTTGACGAAATCATCGGCGTCGACCGCCAGGTGCACATCCATGGGAACCCTCAGGACTCGTCGATCTTCCTGGGTCGTTGCACTCGTCTGTCCGATTGAGGCTGTCGCCATCCCCGAGGTCCTTCCACCTCGACGCCAAGAGGCTTTGACGCTCCCGCATCTACTATCTGGTCAATATCCACGGGAGGCGTCAAGCCGTTGATCCACCTCTGGAGGGCTCACGCGCCAGGATGACCGGCCATCAGCGGCGGGTGGTTCTTGGTCATCTCGTCGAGGATGGTCGGGTGTTGGTGGTCGCCTCGGAAAGTGCCGTGACATTCGACGACCAGGCGGTTGTACGCCTCGTGCCGCTCTTTCAGCAGATCGTGCAACTCGGCGAGCCGATAGTGCGGTACGGTGGGGAAGAGGTGGTGGGGGATATGCATGTCCTGGCCGTAGATGAACACGGCCCACCTCGTAAACGGATCGACGAAGAAGACCCGTGAGTTCGTCAGCCGTCCGGAATCGGCGTTCGAGTGCTGGTAAACGTCGCGCAGGAGCATGAAGAACGGGAACGACGAGGCGAGCGGCACAAGCCAGAGCAGGAAAACGTAGACCGGGGAGCGGCCGTCGCTCGCCCAGCGGAGCGAGGCAAGCGTCGCCAGGACGATCGTGAAGAACCAAAGCCGCGCGGAGCCCGCGAACCGCGTGGAATAGGCCTGGCGGAACGGCGATTGGAAGACGAACCGATCGGGAAGCGTGTAGGCGACGACCGTCCCAAGGGTGCCGGCGATCAAGGCCGATGGGAAGATCCAGGTGGGGTGATCCGTCCGCGTGAGGTACAGGAAGACGGCGTTGATCCCCAGGATATAAGCCAGCCCCAGACAGGTGGACAGTCTCGGCAGGTAGATGTCGAACCCTTTCCCTCGCGCCGTGCCGTTGTAGATGCTGCGGCCTTTGCCGAACGTGTTCACGGTCACATACGCCAGTTGGTACTCGAGGAACCGGATTGGCGCGACGAACATGCAGAAATAGACCAGCGCGATGAACTGCTTCCGCGTCATCGGGAACTCGAACGCCCGCTTCCCGCGGCCCAGATTGAGCAGGTCGGGATCTTTCTCTGGGTCGTTCGTATGCTGGTGGTGGGCCATGTGGAAGACGCGGTAGAAGTGCACCGACGTCAGGATCGGGAACATGCAGAAGAGGTCTGGGATCAGGTCGTTGAGGAATCGGTTCTTCACGAACGTATAGTGCGACGACTCATGCCCGAGCCCCGCCAGCCGGTGCTGCAATGCGCCGATCAGCACGATCGCCGCCGCAAAGACCGGCAAGTTCCACCACCAGGACAGGCCCCAGCCCGCTCGAGATTCGGCGAACACCACCGCTGTCGCGATGATCACCGCCAGGCAGACGTACTCACGAGCCAGGTAGAGCAGGTTCGTGACGTGGTCAGGACTCCGCAACTGCATGATCCGTCGTTGTAGGACAGCATCGTCGAACGACGGCCGCGCAGACTCTGAGACGCTCATTCTCGCCAACCTCCAGGCCACTGGGCCAAGCCTCGGCGCTGAATACCCGCCCAGCCACTGGGATCTACTCCTTTGGATCGGGATTCTGGTTTTGCTATATCATATATTTTGCCGAGTTCGCCCAATTTCCGTAAAGGCGACTCTTTCCGCAAAACCTGCCGAGGTCGCCGTCCGTGGCCCTCACCGCGATTCGGACGGTCCGAGAATGGTAGATCCGATCGCCCCGTCGTCCACCCGTCGAGATTTCAAAAACGAAACGCGGGGAGTTCAGGGCGTCTGGGAATCTTCTCGCCAAATACTTTCGGCGCTCCTATCGGCCTCACGCGAATCTGTGAAATGAAGAGACAGTGAGCCCGGAACGTGCGTTTCATACAAGTTCTATAGAAATGGTGTAATTAGCCTTGCTCAGAAGTCGATAAGCAGATAGGCTTGGATCGTCGCGAGTCGGCGGCGGCGTCGAAACCTCTTCCGTTCGAGCCTAGCCGACCTACACAGGAGTTTCGCTCATGCCGACGCGGTCGAGTCGATGCTGTTGTTGACGCCCAACACGAGAAGGCGTCCGGACTGAGCCTCCGCCCCCCAGGCGTTGAAGGCCGCCGTCGACGTGAAAGTCCGAGGCCAATCGGCTTTCGCGGAAAATCACCGAACACAAAGCATCCGAGACCGCCGCCGTTTCGAGGCCGCAAGTGCGCGACCTGCAGGCCCCGGTCTCTTCCGCCCACCGAATACCAAGGCAGAATCGAGACGAGTCATGAGCAAGAGATTTTTGTCAGTCGGCGATATCCTGATCAATCCAGAGCTGCTAGCGTACGCCGTCGTCGAGAGCGACGGCGCGGACGGACCTCAACTCCGATTGGGCTTCTCGGCCCAGGCGGGGGGCCGCAGCGACCTCGTCGTCGCGGGGGAGGCCGCTTCGGAGATCCTCCGTTGGCTGCGGCTCAATTCGGATTTCCTGAGCAAGCAGGGCACCTTCGCCCCGAACGGGTCGAACCGCCACGCTCACCGTGAATTCCAGCGAGCCGTGCCGACGGGCTCGCTCCACGAACTCCCGCCGGCCCTGGGTCGCTCACCGGAGCTGGTCGGCCGGCATTGAGGACGCGAACTCGTCGGTCCTGACTGAGTCCATCCCTTCGATTCGAGGCTTCCCCTTCGCACAGGGGGAAGGGCGATAACACGACCTCGCCCCGCCTCAAACACGCCGGAGTCCTCCTTTAGCAAGGGGGGAGGACTTCGGATCACTTCCCAGCATCCCACCTCTGAGGGCGGACCTTCTCAAGCAAGGGGAGAAGGTCCGCCCATCTCTTTTCAGGGCGTCGGGGTCGGTTCACCAGAGGGTGCCGGAACGTCGACGTCCACGCCCAGAGGGGCTCCCAAGTTGGGCGTACCGTCCTGGTTCCAGGTGAACTTCTGGGCTCGCGTCGAACGATCGGAGTAGGTGACGGCCGTTCCGGACTTGGCGTGGTAGGCGATCCAGTCCTCTCGGCCGTCCGGCGATTTGAAGAACGAATTGTGGCCCGGCCCGAAGACGCCGGCCGCGTCGTTCCTCTCGAAGACCGGCCGAAGGTGTTGCTCCCAGGAGGCGCTCTTCATCGGGTCGGCATCGGGGGCGATCGAGATCATCCCGAGCTTGTAGTCGGGGGTGTCGGCGGGGCAGGTCGAGTAGATCAGGAAGATGCGGCCCTGGTCTCCCTGGCGAAGGGCGACGGGGCCTTCGCGGACGAAGTCACAGCCGAAACCGTCGACGATCAGGTAGACCCGGGGGCCGAACAGCGTCCACGGGTTGGCCATCCGGCTGATGTAGAGCCCCTGACCGGTCGGGCTGGGCCGGCCGCACCAGACGAAGTAGCTCGCGCCGTTGGGCATCTTCATGACGGTGCCGTCGATCGCGTAGTACTCATCCTTGGGATCGGTCTGGAGCCTGGCCTTGAAGGTGTACGGCCCCATCGGGTCGTCGCCGGCGGACTCCACGACGTACATCCGGTGGTTAGGCTCCTTGCCGTCGCTCGCCGTGAAGTAGAGGTACCACCGAGGGCCCGAACCGCCGTCGAGCCGATGGAATTCCGGGGCCCAGACGTCGCGGTTGCGCGTTGGGTCGGAATCCTTCCAGACGACCTGATCGGGGGCCTGCTTGAGGTCGCCCAACCGACGAGCCTTCCGGAGCTGGACGTCACGGCCAGTGGTCGTCGCCAGGTAATACCAGCCGTCGTGATACATCAGCCAGGGATCGGCGCCGTGAACCTTCAGCGGGTTGCGGAAGGTCGTCGTGGTTGAAGCTGCTTTTTCCTGGGCGCAGACGGGATCGCTCGTGATCGCGAGCAGCAGGGCTGGCAGCGCGATCACGGCGAGTCGTGATCGGAGAGTCTTCATGGTTTCGGTCAGTCCCACTTCAAGATCGCGCCGGTGTCGGCGCTGGTGGCGAGCTTCTGGTAGCGGGCGAGCCACCCGGACTTGAAAGCCGAGGGGCGGGGCTTCCAGGCCTCGCGACGGGTCTTCAATTCCTCGTCGGAGAGCTGGACGGCCAGTTTGCCTGCGGGGATGTCGATTTCGACGATGTCCCCATCGCGGATCAGGCCGATCGGCCCGCCGACGGCGGCCTCGGGGCTGATGTGCCCGATCGACGCGCCGGCGGTCCCGCCCGAGAAGCGGCCGTCGGTGATCAGGGCGCACTTGTCGTCCAGGCCCACACCCTTGACGGCCGTGGTCGGCGCGAGCATCTCCTGCATGCCGGGGCCGCCGCGCGGGCCTTCGTAGCGAATGACGATGACGTCGCCGGCCTTCACCTTGCCGAAGACGATGCCGTTGTAGGCGTCGATCTCGCTCTCGAAGATGACGGCGGGGCCGCTGTGCTTCATCATCTTCGGATTCACGCCGGCCGTCTTCACCACCGCGCCGTCGGGGGCGAGGTTCCCCTTGAGCATGGTCAGGCCGCCGGTCTTCGAATAGGCGTTCTCGACCGTCCGGATGACGTCGAAGGCGTTGTAGCCGTCGTCCGACGGGCCGTGACCGCCGCCGTCGCCGTTCGACGTCGGCGCTTCGGACTCGCCCTCGGATTCGAGGACGGCGAGGCCGGCCGCCTGCGAACGAGGATCACCAGCGACGCTGGGGACGGTCCAGGCTTGCGACGATCGCTCGCCGCCGGGACGGACGCGGGTCATCGTGCGAGCGGCCTGGGTGGCCGTGGCGCCGCGCACGTCGTACTCCTCGATGTTCTCGCCCAGCGTCTTGCCTGTCACGGTGCGGGCCGACAGGTCGAGCAGGCCGGGGAGACCGCGGGCGATCTCGCCGAGGATCGTATGGATGCCGCCGGCTCGGGCGACGTCCTCGATGTGGTAGCTGCTCGACGGGCTGACCTTGCAAATGTTCGGCGTTTTCTTGCTCAACTCGTCGATGCGATCGAGCGTGAACGGCACGCCGGCCTCGTGGGCGATGGCCAGGATGTGGAGCACGGTATTGGTGCTGCCTCCCATCGCCATGTCGAGGATCATCGAGTTGTCGAACGCCGCCGCGGTGGCGATCTCGCGAGGGAGGAGGCCGTGGCCTTCGCCGACGCGATTGAACTCAAGCGCCATCTCGACGATCCGCTTCGCGGCCTTCTCGAAGAGCGACCGACGGTCGGCGGCGGTGGCGAGGAGGGTGCCGTTGCCGGGAAGGGCCATGCCCAGGGCCTCAGCCAGGCAGTTCATGCTGTTGGCGGTGAACATGCCGGAGCAGGAGCCGCAGGTGGGGCAGGCGGCCTTCTCGATCTCGTCCAGCTCCTCGGCCGTCATCTTCCCCTGGGCTTTCTGCACGCCGCCGACGAACGCGTCGATCAGGTCGACCGTCTTGCCGGAGGCCGTCTTGCCGGCCTCCATCGGCCCGCCCGAAGCGAAGATCGTCGGGACGTTGACCCGCATCGCCCCCATGAACATGCCGGGGACGATCTTGTCGCAGTTCGGGATGCAGATCATCCCGTCGAACATGTGCGCGTTGATCATCGTCTCGACCGAGTCGGCGATCAACTCGCGCGAGGGGAGCGAATACTTCATCCCGCCGTGGCCCATCGCGATACCGTCGTCGACGCCGATCGTGTTGAACAGGAACGGGACACCGCCCGCGGCCCGGACGCACTCCTTGACGAAGTTGCCGACCTCCTGGAGGTGGACGTGGCCCGGGATGATGTCGACGTGGCTGTTGCAGATCGCGATGAACGGCTTCTTCCAGTCGTCCTCGCGAACGCCGGTGGCCCGCAGAAGGCTCCGGTGCGCCGCGCGCGCGTCACCTTGTTTGATCGTATCCGAACGCATGGCATCGTCCTCGGTCCGCGGGACCGTCTGAGGGCAAGGGGGCCTCGCTGTGACTCATGATCGTATCAGAAGGCCCCCCTGGCCTCCAAGTCGGCCGAGCGAGTCGAGCGTCAGCCGCGAGAGGAGCTTGAGCGTTTCTTGATGGGCTTGCTCCCACCAGGCCTCGTTCCGCCGCCGGTCGTGGTTCCACCGCCGGTGGTGGCGCCACCGCCGGTCGTGGTTCCGCCGGAGGAGCCGTTGGTGGGGTCGGCGTTCTCGGAGTCGAGAAGATCGAGGACGATGTTGAAGTGGCCGACGGCCGAGTCGCCGTTGTCGGCGAGGGTGAGGAGCATGTAGTCGCCGGCTTCCGTGGTGGGGCTGCCGTTCTCGGAGGGGCCCATATAGATGTTGTCGTTGGCGTTGTAAGTGTCGCGCGACCGCGCCCGAGTGTAGGCCGAATTGCTCGCGTAGACGGTGTCCGTGATCGTGTCGTCGAAGAAGAGCTGCGACGTCCAGTTGTAGGCGGTCGTCCCGGACGAGTTGAAAGTCCTGACGCGCATGTGGATGTGAGGCGTTCGGCCGGAGTACCAGCCGGGATAGATCGTCCGGAAGTTGGCGACGCCGTTGGCGTCGGAGATCTGGTATCCGCGAAGAAAATTCGAGCTCGTCGTGTTCTGAGCCGAGACCCCCGAATAGACCCCCTGGGCGTTGCAGGCCCAGATGTCGACACGGGCCTTGGGGAGTGGGGTGATGGTGTAGGGGGCCGTGTCCGAAAGCTGATACACCCGGAGATACAGGACCAGAGGGACGCCCAAGGCATAGAGGCCGGTCAGAGTGTCAGACCGGACGTCGATCCGTTGGGGCTGTCCGTCGACCCAGTATGGTCCTTCAGTGAGGCCGGGAGTCTCGCCGTGAGTCACTCCCGGAACCGCTGCATAGACCGTCCCCGTGTGGGACCAGAAGCCCGAGACCGCCATCGCCCCGGCAATCCCCTTGATGAGGACCTCGCGACGGTTCGGCGAGTAGACAATGTCTCCCTCTTGATGCGACATCATGATGCTCCTGCAACGTGGATGTGGGAGGACGGCCGCGCCGGTGGGACCGGATTCGCCCGGAACGGGCTCGCGTGCGACGTGTATGGAACTCATCCACGTAGGCAGGGGGGAAGCGCGCGCTCTGTCGGCAAAAACCGAAGGCGATTTCAGGGAGACGCCCTCATCGCTTTCGGGAGCGCGACTGCCGACCCGTCGTCGGATGGGCGGACTGCTCCGTGACCGAGGCGAGCAGGGCGGCAAGGCGTCGACCGGCCTCGCATTCGCAGCGGGCCAGTTCGGACATCTCGGCGAAACTGAGTTGGGGGTCTGGGAAAGGGAGGCGGCCTTCGGCGCCGCCGGGGGTCGGGGCAAGCGTGTAGAGCTTGTCCTTATGGAGGACCTTCACGCCGCATCGCTTGAGGAGGTCGAGCTCGCGATAGAAGGTTCGGAGGCCGATCCGCTGGGTCTTGAGGATCTCGTCGCGGGTGCGGGGGCGGTCCTCCAGGAGACGGACCAGCGTGTAAAGCCGGGAGGCCCTCTGTCGGGTGATATGGATGGAGGTTCGCTTTCGCCCGCCCGGAGAATCGATCATCGCGAGACTGTCCTTCCCGTCGGCTTACGCCTTGACGAGGGTGACTTCGGACGACGTAACCCCTTTGGGCGAGACGACGTCCTTGACTTCATAGCGGCGAGTACCGCGGTTCCGCACGATTCCCGCGAGTCTCGGCTCAGGAAACTTGAGGCGAACGCCGATAGAAAGGGTGGCCTTGTTCGTCCTGTACCGGTTGCGCGGATTTTGGGGAATCTCTCAAGTGCGCCGCCGGCGAGACCGATTATCGAACAAGGTGTGCCGAATCTCCAGGGTCATCTCCCCCCGCGAGGGATGACCGCAGACATCCAGCCGCCCCCCCGGGGATGCACGTCTTCCGCCCCGATCGGACTGGGAGGCTGGATGGAGTCGACGCCTTGGGCGACCGTTCGGGGGGCCGCCGCCAATCCGAACCCCGGGCGAGCCTCCTGAGCTAAGGGGAATTGATCCATGTCGACGCGAAAGCGAACCCTCTCGAAACGATCCTTCCGGCCGCTGGCCGAGGGTCTGGAAATCCGCCAAGTGCTTTCCTCGTACTCCGGGATCAAGTCGGCCCAGGTCTCGGGCACCGACGCGGACGGCGACAAGTGGACGCTGACCCTTTACGGGCCGGGCACGCTCAACGTCGTCGATCAGCAGGGGAACGCGTTCACCAAGGACAACGCCAACACCCCGGACCTGATCAACACGATCACCGTCGCGGGTACCGTCACCCACTCCAGCCGGCTCGTCGGCACGGTCACCAAGGGTGCAAACGGCGACGGCAAGGTCTTCTTCCAGAACCTGAACATCCAGAACAACGGCGCGTACGGCATGATCGATTCGACCTGGATCGATCGAAAGTCGACCCAGGCGCAGAACGGCATCGCGCTGGTCGACATGCCGGACTTCTGGCTGGGCCACACCAGCACCGCGACGCCGACGACTACTTCACAGGTCCATTCCGGCTTCGACCTCGCCGGCGGCATCACGGCGCCCGAAGGGATCAACGTCCTGCGGTTCGGCGGCGTGGACGTCGACTACACTCCCGCCGGCGGAACCATTCTGGCCGCCACCGGCCAGAGCAATGAGTTCGTCGTCAACCTCGGCCTGCCGGCGACGACTGGCACCTCGATCATCGTGGATTCGGTCAATACGAACGCCTCCTCGACGACGACCTCCAGCGGGACCACGGTCAACCAGCAGAGCGTGACGTTCCTGGTGACTGGCCGCGTCAACCTTTTCCAGGCCAACGAGATCAACGGCAACACGTCGAGTGGTCTGGCTCCGACCCAGTTCGACTCGTCGGCGACGACGACCAAGGCCGGCGGCACCTATCTGGTCTCCCAGGGGGGGGACGTGACTGGCCAGATCGGCTACGTCCGAGTCGGCGGCAACGCCACCAACTTCACCACGATGGCTCTGGCGTCGAGCATCTTCTCCGCCTCCGCCGGCGATACGCTCGACCCCAAGATCACGAACTTCATGATCGGCGGCGAGACGAACAACGTCATGCTGCTGGCGCCTGGCGGCTCTCGCGACGTGTCGTTCGGCCGGGGCATGGACAACGTCGTCATCAATTCCGCCTGGATCAGCCACCTCCACGCCAACCGTGGGGCCGTGAATTCAAAGGTCACCGTCTCCCGCACGATCGACAACATGAAGCTGGGGAGCGACCTGGTGAACTCGTTCATCCAGTCGGGCTACTCCCAGGGGATCACCGCCGACGCGAACACCTTCTCGTCGCTTTCCGGCGGCGGCGGCGCCTTCAACGGCCAGGCGCCGGCGAACATCGACAACCGGACGTTCAACGACTTCGTCGGCCAGTCGATCCCCTCCGCGCACGGCGGCGGCGGGATCAACGCCCAGATCGCCGGCAGCGTGGTCAACTCGGTGGTCTCGGTGTCGGTCGACCCCGATCCCTCGGGCATCAACGATCCGGGTTCCTTCCAGGACGTCACGAGCAAGCGGTTCCCCTTCGGCGCGCCGCAGAACATCGTCCTGCCTCGAGGCTACATCAACGCCAAGATCGAGGGCGAAGTCGACAACTCGGCGATCGCAGGCTCGATCGTCACCACCTCGGACCAGGCCTTCTACGCCAAGCACGTCAAGATCGTGAAGGGAGCGGTTCTCCCGCCGAAGGTCGACACCGCTCCGTTCAACCGCAAGCTCCAGTACGGCAAGGCGCAGAACGCCTTGCAGGGGCTCTATCACGTCAAGTGACGGAGTCAGTCGGCGAGGGGCGGCGCGGATCAGGCGCCGTCCGCCTCGACGATCCCTTCGGCGATGTCGCGACGGTAGACGCTCCCCGGGAATCGGATGGTCCGCACGGCTTCATAAGCCCGCTCACGAGCCTGGGCCAGGTCGTCGCCGAGGGCGGTGACGTTCAGGACCCGTCCGCCGTCGCTGAGGATTCGCGGATCGCGTCCCACCTCAGGGTCGGGACGGAGCTTCGTGCCGGCGTGGAAGACTTTCACGTCGGGGAGTCGGTCGGCCGCGGCGATGTTCTGAATCCCGCGGTTCCGCTCGTAGTGGCCGGGATACCCCTCGGCGGCCATCACGACCGTCACGGCAGGGCGAGCGTCCCATTGCAGGTCGATCGTGTCGAGCCGCTCGTCGACCACCGCCTCCAGAGCGTCGAGGATGTCGGACTTCAGACGCATCAGAATGACCTGCGTCTCGGGGTCGCCGAACCGGACGTTGAACTCAAGGACCTTTGGCCCCTGGTTCGTGAGCATCAGGCCGGCGTAGAGGACCCCGCGGAAGGGCCTTCGCGAGCGCTTCAGGGCGTGGACGATCGGCACGAGAATCTCGCGCTCGACGTTCTGCATCAGGTCGGCGGTGACCATCGGGGTCGGGGAGAAGGCGCCCATGCCGCCGGTGTTCGGCCCCTCGTCGCCGTCGAGGGCCCGCTTGTAGTCCTGGCTGGAGGCCAGGGGGATGATCGTCCGGCCGTCGGTCAGGGCCAGAACGCTCGTCTCGCGGCCGTCGAGTTTCTCTTCGATGAGAACCCGGTCGCCTGCCTGGCCGTAGATTCGACGGACCATGATCTGGTCGATCGCGTCGAGCGCCTGCCGCAGCGTGCTGCAAACATACACGCCCTTGCCCGCCGCCAGGCCGTCGGCCTTGACCACGAGCCCAAGCGGGCAGCTTAGCACGAACTCGCGAGCCTCGGCGATCGTCGAGAAGACCTTCCGAGCGCCCCGATCCTCGATCTCGACCTGAACGCCCGGGCTGAGCATCTCACGGGGGTCGAGAATCCGCTCGACGGCCTCGAGCGTCTCGGCCGCGGTCCGGCAGTGGATCGTGTTGCGGATCGTCGACCGGCCGCGGGAGCGGACGATCAGGGCGACCTCGCGCGAGAGGATGTAGTGCTCGGCGTCGGGGGCGCCTCGGAAAATTCGATAATCGGCCGTGGGGATGCCGGCCTGGCGCATCAGGTCTTTGGCGAAGACCTTGCTTCCTTCGAGTTCGGCGGCGTCCTGGCGGGGGCCGAAGATTCGCAGGCCCTCGCGGATGAACAGGTCGACGACGCCCTTGGTCAGCGGTTCTTCCGGCCCGACCACCGTCAGACCGATGCCTTCCCGCTTGGCGAACTGCACGAGGCCGCGATGGTCGCCCGGCTCAATGGGGACGTTCTGAACGTCCAGGGCGGTTCCCGCGTTCCCCGGGGCGCAGTACACCGCCGTAACACGCGGCGACTGTTTCAACTTCCAGCACAGGGCGTGCTCGCGGCCCCCTCTGCCGATGACCAGGACTTTCACGACGTCGACTCTCCGGGGAAAATCACGAACCTCTCAGGCGACGATGGCGTCGAAACATTTCAGGCTCGTCGCACGCCTCGGGCCGGGCGGCCCCGCCCAAGGTCTATGGCCGCGCGTCGGACTGGCCGACGACGCGATGGATTCAGAATAACCATTCTAGGAACTGCCTCGCTTCGCGCACAGCACCGTCCTCCTCAGGATCCCTTCCGGACGATGCTTCGCGTGGCGTGACGGGCGGCGAAATCGTAAGATGGGGAAGCCGCATCCGATCCGAGTCGTGTGAAGCCTTGCAGCCGAATCCCGCCTTTTGGACGTCCGGAGATCCCGATCGTGAAGAACGTAGCCGTCGTCGGCGCCAGCGGCGCCGTGGGCGAGAGGATGATTCGCCTCCTGGAAGAGCGTGAGTTCCCCCTCGCTTCCATTAAATTCCTGGCCTCCGAACGGAGCGCTGGTAAGACGGTGACGTTCCGAGGCGAGAAACATACGGTCCGGCCGATCTCCCGCGACGAATTCCGCGACGTCGACATCGTCCTCTCGAGCACCCCGGCCGGCGTCTCCCGCGAGTGGAGCCCAATCGCCGCCGAGGCTGGCGCGGTCGTCGTCGACAACTCGAGCGCTTACCGGATGGATCCCGAGGTCCCCCTGGTCGTTCCCGAGGTCAACCCCCAGGACGTGGCCAAGAACAAGGGGATCATCGCCAATCCCAACTGTTCAACCATCCAGATGGTCGTGGCTCTCAAGCCGCTGCACGACGCCGCCCGGATCCGCCGCGTGGTCGTCAGCACGTACCAGTCGGCCTCTGGGGCCGGTCAGAAGGGGGTCGACGAATACGAGGCCCAGACCCGCGCCTGGGGCCGCGGCGAGCCCGTTCCCGCGCCGGCCAAGTTCGCCCACCCGATCCTCAACAATTGCCTCCCGCAGATCGACGATTTCCTCCCGAACGGATTCACCAAGGAGGAGATGAAGATGGTCGACGAAACGCGGAAGATCATGGGCGACGACTCGATCGACGTCGTCCCTACCTGCGTCCGTGTGCCGGTGGCCTACTCGCACAGCGAGTCGATCCTCGTCGAGACCGAACGGCCGCTCTCGGCCGATGAAGCGCGTACGCTCTGGCGGAACGCCCCCGGACTGACGATCGTCGACGATCCTTCGACGAAGCAGTATCCGCTGGCCGCCTCGGCCGAGGGACGCGACGACGTCTTCGTCGGCCGGATCCGCAACGACCTGAAGAATCCCAATGCGCTGCTGTTCTGGTGCGTCAGCGACAACCTCCGCAAGGGGGCCGCGACCAACGCCGTGCAGATCGCCGAGCTTTTGCTGAAGCTCGAACCGGCCCGCGCTTGATCGAACCCGGCGGGCCATGCGGAACATCAAGCTGACGATCGCCTACGACGGCACGGACTTCCACGGCTGGCAGCGCCAGCCTGGCCTGCGCACCGTGCAATCCGTGCTCGACGAGGCGATCGAGCGGCTCACGGGCACCCGGCCTAACACGAACGCCAGCGGTCGAACCGACGCCGGCGTCCACGCGTTGGGCCAGGTGGTCCATTTCCTGACCGCCTCTCGCCATGGGCCCGAAGTGTACCTCAAGGCGCTCAACGCCACCCTCCCGCGGGACGTCCGAATTCTGGATGTCGCCGAGGTCCCGCAAGCCTTCCACGCCACGCTCGACGCCAGATCCAAGCGGTATCGATACCGGATCGACAACGCCCAGTACGCCAGCCCGTTCGAGCTGCGATACGCCTGGCACGTCTTCCATCGACTCGACGTCGACGCCATGAACCGGGCCGGGGCCGCGCTCGTCGGGCGGCACGACTTCCGGAGTTTCGAGACCGACTGGCCCAACCGCCTCAGCTCCGTCAGGACGATCTACGACGTGGATGTTCAGCGACTGGGCGACGTCGTCCACATCGAGGTCGAGGCCGACGGCTTCCTGTACAATATGGTTCGGGCGATCGCCGGCACGCTCTCGCTGGTTGGGACTCGCAAGCGGCCCGAGAGCTGGGTGGCCGACGTCCTGAAGGCCGAGAATCGCGTCGAGGCCGGCCCGACCGCTCCCGCCCGCGGGCTGTTCATGCTCCGCGTCAACTACGATCGAACGCCCGAGGGCCGAGCGACCGCGCCATGAAGATCGTCCACGTCATCACCCGCCTGATTCTCGGCGGCGCCCAGGAAAATACGCTGCTGACCGTCGAGGGGCTCCACCACCGCTATCACGACGACGTCACTCTGATCACCGGGCCGGCCGAGGGGCCGGAAGGGGATCTCTTTCAACGCGCCGAGGCTCAAGGGCTCAAAGTCGAGGTGACGCCGAACCTGATCCGCGCGGTGCATCCGACGACCGACTGGAAGGCGTATCGCGAACTAAGACGGGCGTTTCGACGGCTCAAGCCGGACGTCGTGCATACTCACAGCTCAAAGGCGGGCATCGTCGGCCGGGCCGCGGCATGGAACGAGAACGTTCCGGCCGTGGTTCATACGATCCACGGACTGCCGTTCGGCCCGTTCGAGTCGGCTCGGCGGAACCGCCTTTATATCGCGTTGGAGCGTTGGGCCGCACGTCGTTGCCACGCCATCGTCAGCGTTTGCGACGCCATGACCGAGCAAGCGTTGGCGGCCGGCGTGGGCCGTCCCGAGCAGTTCTCGACGGTCTACAGCGGCATGGACGCCGACGCCTTCCTGAACCCGAGGCGCTCGCGCGAGGAGGTCCGCCGGGAACTCGGGCTGGCGCCGGAACATGTGGCTTTCGCGACGGTCGCCCGGCTGTTCGAGTTGAAAGGCCACGACGACATCATCGCCGTCGCGCCGGCGGTGCTGAAGGCGAACCCGAACGTCCGGTTCGTCTGGATCGGCGACGGCATCCTACGGGAAAAGCTCATCGCGGAACTGGAAGCGAAGGGGATCCGCGATGCGTTCATCCTCACGGGCCTCGTTCCGCCCGACCGCATTCCCGAGCTGCTCAACGGCGTCGACGCCGTGATTCATCCCAGCCTCCGCGAAGGGCTGGCGCGGGTCCTGCCGCAGTCGTTGCTCGTCGGTCGACCCGCCATCAGCTACGACGTCGACGGCGCGCGCGAGGTCATCACGCCGGAAACCGGCGTCCTGCTGCGTCCTCGCGACCTGGAGGGGCTGCGCGAGGCTGTGCTCCGCCTGGCCGCCGATCCGACGCTCCGGGAACGATTGGGGCAGGAGGGGCGGCGACGCTTTGCCGACCAGTTCCGCCATGAGACGATGACGGCGCAGCTTCGCTCACTCTATGAGCGACTCCTCGCCGACCGTCCCCGAGGCCGTTGAAGGCGCATTGGCCGCCTTGCGAATTACGGCGAGATGCAGGGTGGTCGGTTTCGCCTTGGCCGGGTTGAAGCCGAGGACGTCCTCGATCCTCGTGATGGTTACGCCGAACTTCTTCTCGAAGATCGGCAACTCGTTCGGCGTCACGGCGGTGATCATCGCACCGCGTCGATCGAGTTCTTGCTGAAGAACGCCGCCCTCGCGAGTGAGGGTGATCGGACGGCCGTAGGCGTAGATGACCCCCGGCTCCTGGTAGTTCATCAGCAAGGGGTCGAGCCCGGTCTGCGCTTTGAGGGCGATCATCCGTTCGCCGACGATTCGGGAAACGCGCAGGGGCTCTGCATTCGGCAGCAGCCAGCCGCCGACGAACAACATCATCAAGCCGACGGCCGCGGCAAGGGCGTAGGCTCCGCGCCAGGTATCGCCGCGATGCAGATGCAGCAGCCCCACGGCTGTGCCGAGACCCAGAGTCAGCCCGCAGGCGACCAGTGGTAGGCCTATCCCCAGGCCCGGCGGGGCCGATATCGAAGCCGCCGCCAATCCGACGCCCGCCGTCACGCCGACCGCCCCGATCATCCCCTGCGCCAGCTTGCCGAGCGGCCAACGCCGGAGCGTCACCTCCTGGCGGGAGATTGACTTCACCACCCAGGCCGAGAGCAAGGCGCAGGCGGGGAACGACGGCAGGTAGTAATGGATCAGTTTCGTCTGGACGCACTCCAGCAAGACGAGCGGGCCGACGATCCAGGCCAGCAGATAGGCAAGCGTCGGGTCGGCCTTGCGCCGTTGCCAGGCGGCGACGATCCCCATCGGGACCAGGCACGCCCAGGGGAAGAAGAGGATGATCGAAGTCAGCGGGTAGTAACCCGGGATCGAGCCGTGCTGTTCCATGTCGGTCGCGATCCGATTGAGGAACTGCTGCTTCACGGCAACCTCGACGAATCCGCCGTCGCTGGAGAAGAGCATCATGACGTACCACGGAGCACTCAGCAGCGTGAACAGTAGCAGCCCCCTGCGCCATTTCAGCCGCTTCCAAACAGTCGGCACGGGGCATCCCCACCACCAGGCGAGAAGGGCCGTCGTCGCCAGCAGGATCGGGCCGACGGGCCCCTTGGTCAGCATCGCCAGCGCAAGGAGCACCCAGAACGAGTACGCGATCCGCGGCGACTCGCGGTGAGCCAGCTCCCAGAGGCAGAGTTGACAGCCCATGAGCCAGAAAGTGAGGGTCGCGTCCGTCGTCGCCAGCTTGGACTCGGCCACCATGATCGGCGAGACCGCCAGCATCAGCGCGGCGAGAAATCCGGCACGCTCTCCCAGCATCCGACGCCCCAGCAACCAGACCAGCAGAACGGTCCCCGATCCAGCCAGCGCGGAGTGCAGCCGCATCCCGGCGGGGCCCTCGCCGATGACGGCCGTGGCCAGTCCCATCAGCCAGTAGTTGAGGATCGGCTTGTGGTGGCGAGGTTCGCCGTTGAACGTCGGGCGGAGCCAGTCGCCTCGCGCGCGCATTTCATGGACGGCCACCGCGTTTCGCGGTTCGTCTCGATCCCACAATCCCGTCCGCGCGTTACCGGCCAGGAACAACGCCAGGCTGATCGCGGCGAGCGCCAACGCTTGCTGCCAGGTCTTTCGGAAAGCGGCTTGCTGGTTGATCTTCGGCGCGAGAAGGCCGTCGCCGACTGGAGCGTCCTGCCGCGCCATCGTCGTCATCCTCCATGATGGCGAGGGGTCGTGGAGACTTTTGTCCGATGCTCGAACGAGTCCTCCACCCCTTGCCTGCGCCTAGTATAATCGGACCGTCTTTTCCGACGAGAGCGTTTCCGAAGCCCAAGACGCGGGTCGTTTTTCGACGCCTGCGTCATGCGGTTTTGTTTTCGAACGGCCGTCGGGTCGAGGGAGAACGACGCATGATGACTTCGCCGACGAACGAGGCCGCGTGCCTGCTGGAGAAGGGGGCGCTTTATTCGCGTCGTGAGGGACTCCAGTGGGAGGGCCGCGATCTGGTGTTCGCCGGGTTCAAGCAGGGAGCCTTCTCCCTCTACTTCGGCGACGCCCCCATCTATCACTTCGATCTTGAAGGACGGTGGCAGCGCGCCTACATGCTCGATCGCCACTTCATCAAGCGTCTTGACGGAGCCGTCCACGAGGTCGACCGCGTTCGGGAGAACGGGGCGCTGGTGATGAAGCGGCGCGTTCTGGGCGCCGCCGAGGCGCGTCGGATCGACGAGGAACTGCGAACCGTCGCCGTCAGCCTCCTCACCGATCTGAGCCAGGATTCTGGTTGTCGAATTGATCCTCCCGATGACAAGGCTCGCCCGATCGGCGAGGCTGATCTGCGCGAGTTCCTGGGCCGGATCGCTCGCTGGGACGCCGCCGCGTGGGATAATTTCAAGCAACGCCACACCCAGGCCTACGGACCGCTGCCCCTGGTCCCGCCTGACTGTCCCAACGCGGTCGTCGTGCAGGCGACCGTCGGCGATCGCGACGGACGGAGTTTTGCGGCTGGCCCTGTGAACGAGCACATCGTGCGCACGCCCGAGCAGTTCGAGGAGCACGTTCGTGGGGTCGCGGGCCTTCTCGGCCGGCGGTTGCTCCAGAGTCGGAGCGCTTATCTCGCCGGCGTCGACGTCCTTCGACTTCCGGGCCCCGACGTTCTCGCCTACCTGGACATCCTCCAGCGGAACCTTCAGTCCGAGGGCGAGCATGTCGTCGACGACGTGCATGCGTTCCTCGACGACTTCCAGTCGCCCGTGGCCGACGCGGCGACTCTCCGGTCGGCCTTCAGACGCCGTTTGACGCGCATTGCGCTCGGGATCGAGTCGGGGGCCCCGGAACTCCGCCGACTCTACGGCAAGGATTGGTCGGACGCCGACCTCCAGGCGTTTGCGGCCGAGGCCAAGGCGGCGGGGATCGAATTGAGCGTCATGGTGCTCGTCGGCGTCGGCGGCCGCACCCGGAGCGCCGAGCACGTCGAACGCACCGGCCGATTGATCGAATCGCTGTTGCTGACTCGCGGCGACATCGTCTTCCTGATGGACGAACGAGAGATCGCCGCTCCGGGCGCGCCCAACGCCTGGGAGCCTCTCGATGCGGAGGAGTGGCGACGGCAGCTTGAGCAACTGCGACAAGGGCTCTCCAGCCTGCGCGACCGCGGGGTGAAGGTCGTCCCTTACAGCATGGTCAAGCAGTCCTCATAAGCCCGAAAGCCGTCTGGAGCAGGCCTGCTATGTCCTGGCATACGAGCGCCGTCCTGATCGGAGTCGATCGATCGGGAGACGTCCCGGCGTTTCTCGAAGAACTGGGATTCCCCGGAGCGGTCTATCTGAGGTCCGTCGACTTCGAGGAGGCGACCGGTCTGGGGGATTTCGGCTCTGCGCTGACCGTTGCTGTCGCGACGGTCGACGGCTGGACCGCTCTGTGGGGGCCGATCCTCGTCGCCGATCAGGAAGCGCTCTTGCGAGCGTCCGAACTTGGCCCGGCCTTGACGCTCATCATGGAGGGAGCCTCAGACACTTACGGGTTTGAGCTGTTCCGGGACGGTGCCAAGGTCAGGGGGAGGCTCGAACAGGCAGGGCAGATCATCTACGACGAGGGCGAACCGCTCTCTGAGGAGTTGGAGGTCGTTGACGACCCCGCAGACTGGGAGACTCGCCTCTTCGACCTGATGGGGCGAGTGGCCGTACCGATCGAGCGGCTCTCGGAAGTCGAGTACGATCTCTACGAGCTTCCCTGAGACCGCCCGTCATGCTCGATGCCGGCGCGTATGCCGGCCGCCGACGAAGCTCTCGAAGACGAACTTGCCCAGGTCCTCAGCCGAGCAGTAGGCCGCGACGCCGTTCGTAACGCGGGCCATCTCCTGCACGAAGTTGACCAGGGAGTGGTAGAAGTAGTCCTCGATCAGAGCGTAGCTGGAGATCCGGATTCCGGCCGAAGCGCAGCGACGGGCTTCAGCCAACGTGTGCGCTGCGGACTTCTCCGCCGGCGGGTAAATGAGGACGACCTCGCGGCCCTCAATGTGGGCCGTGGGCTCGCCGTCGGTAATGACGATGATCTGCTTGTTCCCGGCCGCCTGTCGGAGCAGGTGGCTCCGAGCCAGGCGTAGCCCGGCGTGGATGTTCGTGAAGTGCTGGGGGACGCGTCCAGCGGGTTGGTCCAGGTCGAACCGCAGGTGGACGCGACTGTTATAGATGCTCACCGGCTTGGGGGCCGAGTTCAACAACTCGCGTTCGGTCATCTTGTTGGCGTACGTGTAGAACCCGATCATCTGGATCGAGTCCTGCGGATACTGCGCCCTGACCATCGCCTGGAGCGCCAGGGCGACCTTCTTCGTCGTGTAATACTTGCCGTAGCGTCCCATCGACCCGCTCATGTCGATGAGCACGACGGTGGCGCAGCGCGTCTGGTACTCGGTCTCGTGCACGACGTAGTCGTCCGGCGTGAGCCGGATGGGAACGCCGCCCCCCTGGCGGATGTAGGCGTTCTTGAGGGTCTCGTGCATGTCGATGTTGGCGAGGGGGTCGCCGAAGACGTATGGGCGCGTGTCCTCGAGCGAGACCGTCCCCTCGCCTTTCTGCTGGGTCTCGTGCCGACCGAGGGCGTCGCGGTTGAAGGTCAGGAAGAGTTCATGCAGCGACTTGTCCTGGATTCGCCGCATGCCCCGCGGCGTGACGGCCCATCGGCCCTCCTCGTCGCGCTCGATGAGCCCTTCCTTCTGGATCATCTCGACGACCTCGGGCAGGTCGTCGTCGTCCACATCGTCGAGATTGCGCAGAACGTCCTCGCCATACTGGAGGAGGTATTCCGCAATCTGGTCGAACATCTTGTCGGCCGATTGCGGTTGGAACTCCTGCGAGCCGTCCCACTTCGAGTATTCGTAGTTCGACATGCGTGGATCGAGCCTCGTCGGCGGACGTACGGAAATCGCCTAACGTTGGTAAGACGTTCCGCGACCCTTGGCCGTCTTGTTGAGCTTGTTATTGACGTGCAGACCTTCGAGGATGAACTCGGCGACGCTGGCGGCGGCGGCGGTCCGGGCACCGGACGACTTCGCGGCGGGGGCCAACTCGGCGGCGGCCTCTTCGGCTCGCTTGACAAGGCCGGGGACCTTGGCGACGCGGTCGAGGATCGCCTTCGAGGAGAGCATGTCTCCCGTCTCGATCGTCTGGCCGGACTCAAAGTACTGGACGATCGGCCGGAACTCGCGAGCGTCGAAATGATGGACGAAGACGTTCTTGACGGCCTCGTCGATGATTCGCTGGATCAGCTTGTCTTCATGGCCGTCTTCCTCGTTCATCGTCAGTTCGAGCTTCCCGCGCGAGCTGGAGAGCGCCGAGGCCAGGTCGCCGATCCGGGGGACGACGCCCGACTCGCCCGTGAGCAGGGCTCGGCGTTCGGCGTTGGAGACGACGTTCTCCAGATTGGCGATCGACATCCGAACCGACACGCCCGACTGCTGGTTGACGTGTGGCGACGTCCGGGCGAGTCGCGAAACCTCCTCGACGACCTCCTTGATGTAGACCGGCACGGCGACTTCAATCCCGGCCAGCTCGTCTTCCTCGCCGCGGTCGAGCCAGGCGTTCTGGTCGTTGACCGCCATGCCGATCTCGCGGGTCAGCGGGTAGTGCGTCCGCACTACCGACCCGATCCGGTCCTTCAGCGGCGTGACGATCCGGCCTCGGTTGGTGTAGTCCTCGGGATTGGCGGAGAAAACGAGGCAGAGGTCCAATTCCAACCGGATCGGGTAGCCTCGGATCTGGACGTCGCGTTCTTCGAGCACGTTGAAGAGGCCGACCTGGATCTTGGGGGCGAGGTCGGGGAGTTCGTTGATGCAGAAGATCCCGCGATTGGTGCGCGGGATCAGGCCGTAGTGCATCGTCGCCTCGCTCGACAGATAGCGGCCCTCGGCGTGCTTGATCATGTCGATCTCGCCGATGAGGTCGGCGATGGTCACGTCGGGCGTGGCGAGCTTCTCGTTGTACCTCTGCTCGCGGCCGATCCAGGCGACGGGCGTGTCGTCCCCCTTCTCGGCGACGAGCTGTCGGGCGAAGTTGGAGATCGGCTGGTACGGGTGGTCGTGGATTTCCGACCCCTCGACGATCGGCGTTTCGTCGTCGAGCAGATGAACGAGTTGGCGGAGCATTCGCGTCTTGGCCTGGCCGCGCAGGCCGAGGAAAAGCATGTCGTGACGCGACAGGATCGCGTTCTGGATCTGGGGGACGACGGTGTCCTCATAACCAAGGATATCCGGGAAGAGGGGCTCGCCGGTCCGCAGCTTGCGGACGAGGTTGCGCCTCATTTCGTCCTTGACCGATTCCAGCCGATGCCCGCTCCGTCGCAGCTCGCCGAGCGTCCGGGGCCGATCCGTCGCCATCAATGCCTTCCTCTCAGTGGTCGCGCCTGGGTGTCGATGTCACGAGGGGAGCCGTGCGAGATGTCCCGGATCATGCTAGGGTCGACCCCGGAACAAGTCAACGAACGCGTTGATGAGTCGTTGCGTGGGCGGGCTCCCCGCGTTGATCGCCCGGGAGCCTTGCCGTAAGATGCAGAGAAGGAACGGGGGCTGCGACGATACGTCGGCGGAAGGGCGGGACATGGCGACGGATGTGAACACCAACGGGAAGCTCTCGCGCGACGCGCTCCCCGACCTGACGGCCCGGATCGTGGCGAACTACCAGGGCTGCGGATCGATCGACCACCTTGGCAACTCGCCGCTCCCCAGCTATCGCGAGATCGTCGAGATCCTCGGAGATCTGCGCGAGATTCTCTTCCCCGGCTACGGCCGTCGCCAAAACCTGCACATGGGGAACGTCGCCTATCATGTCGGCGACCTCATTGACAGCCTCTACGATCGCCTTCGCCAGCAACTCACCCGGGCCTACCAGCACGATTGCAACGCACGCGAGCCCAAGGCCGATTCCGAGTCCCGCGCTGAGGTCTTCACGCTCCAGTTCCTGGAAAAGATCCCCGAACTCCGCGAACTGGTGGCCAGCGACGTCAAGGCGGCCTACGAGGGCGATCCGGCCGCGTCCAGCCTCGACGAGATCATCTTCTGCTATCCGGGGCTCTCTGCGATCACCGTCTACCGCCTGGCGCACGAGCTTTACAACCTGGGCGTGCCCCTGATCCCCAGGATGATGACGGAGTACGCGCACGGCAAGACGGGCATCGATATCCACCCGGGCGCGACGATCGGTCGTGGATTCTTCATCGACCACGGCACGGGAGTCGTCGTCGGCCAGACGACCGAGATCGGCGAGGGCGTGAAGATCTACCAGGGCGTCACGCTGGGCGCCCTGAGCTTCCCTCGCGACGAGACTACTGGCGCCATCGTCCGCGGTCGCAAACGGCATCCGACCATCGAGGACGGCGTCGTCATCTACGCCAACGCCACGATCCTCGGCGGCGAGACCGTGATCGGTCGCCAGGCCGTCATCGGCTCGTCGGCCTGGATTACCCGGAGCGTTGCGCCGGGAACGACGGTCACCATCGAGACCCCGAACCTCCGCTACCGCGAAGGGCTGGACGTCCGCCCCGACGACGCCTATCCCCAACGGCTCAACTACCAGATCTGAAGCGGGTCCCCCGCGTCATGTCCGATCCCGCCGTCTTCTGGGAATACTTCCAGCGGAATGCATCACCCCTGGCGGCGACGTTTCGCAAGGGCGTGGAGGAGCGGGCGTTCGCCTTGATCGGTCGCGCCCTTCACGCGAGCGGCTTTGACGTTGGTTTCGATCTCGAACTCGATCACGACGGCACCTGCATCCTCGTCTTCTCGCCCGAGGGCGATCATGAGGCAGGTCGGAGGATCGATGCTCTGATCGCGGCTGCCCCGGGTCTCGTCCCCGGCTGGATCGTTCATGCGAGAAAGCCGCGAAAGGGGCTGTCAGCCGCTCGCAGCCTGATCCGACGCCAGTACTGCATCGATCCTGGGGAGATGCGGTACACCCTGGCCAATGCGGTTGGTCGGCCCTTCGTTCGGATGTTCATCCCCCCCGGGACCGACCTTACGGATCAGGAGCGGGCCGGCCTCGTCAGGCTCTTCTTGTGGAACGCGGTCGGCGAGTCCGTCGTGATGGACCTCGACCTTCAGGCCGAGGCGGTTCTCGCCGATCCGCCCGACTCAGGGACGATCTCCGCCGCTGAACTGGTGGATCGCCTCTGAATCGTTCAGCCGGTCAATGCGCGACAGGGTAATAGAAGTAGGTCCCGGTCGCCGGGTCGTAGTACAGAGGGTAGCGGTAGCCGTCGCCGGGCTCGTAGGTCTGGTTCGTCAGGTACGGGGCGGACGCTGGCTGCGAGGAGTACACGGGCGCCGACGAATAGCCGCTGGAGTAATAGGTCGGCGAATACCCCGAACCGTATCCGTACCCGTAACCGTTGCCATAGAGCCCATATCCCAGGAAGCCCAGTCCACCGAAGCCTCCGTAATATCCGCCCCCATAATAGCCGCCGTGATGGACGTAACCGCCGCCGCCGTGATGGACGTAACCGCCCCCTCCCATGTGCCCGCCACTCATATGGCCGCCGCCGCCATGGCCGCCGCCGCCATGGCCGCCCCCGCCGCCGCCATGACCGGCGAAGGCTGGTGTGATTGAGCATGCAAGAGCCAGGATCGTCGCCGCTGCCGCCTTGGTTGTGAGTCGAGTCGGGAATTGCATCGCTGTTCTCCCATCTCGTGGAAGGTACGTGTCGAGGGGGTCGACGCGAGGTCGACCAGCCCTTCTCACAACCATCACTACGCATGTCGAGTTCGGTGAGGTCGCGACGAGATGAGAGTTTTTTCAGAAATTGGCGCGGGTCGCAAAGACGAGCCAGCCGCCGGCGCGGAGGCTGGGAAATCGGCGGGGGTTGGGGATGGGGGCGGCGGTGACCTCGTCGAGCGGGATCACCTCGTCGATGCGGAAGCCTGCGCGGGTGAGTTCCCGCTTCAGCTCGCGCCAGCGGTAGAGGTGCACCTCCATTCCAGGGATGCCGCGATAGGTCATTCGGCGATCGCCGAACTCCTCCGAACCTCGGAACAGCCGGGGAAGCTGGCGAAAGAGCCAGCGACGCCCCTGGGGGTCTCTCAGGTTGAGCCAGATGTTGTGGGCGTGCAGCGCCAGTCGGCCGCCGGGTTTGAGGACCCTCGCCGTTTCCGCGAGCGCCTGCCGCCGGGCGTCGCGGCCTCGGATCATCCCCAGCGTGCTGAACATTGATGTCGCGTAGTCGAAGGTTTCCGAGGGGAGGCAGCCTAGATTGCAGAGGTTGGCCTGCACGGTCAGCAATCGCGTTCCGGCGTCCTCCGCCTTGCGACTCACGACGTCCAGCATCGGCCGTGCCAGGTCGATCGCCACGACGTCGAAGCCGCGGCTTGCGGAGCGGATCGCGTGCCGACCCGCTCCACAGCCCAGATCCACAAGCCGCCCAGGAGGACGGAACCGGTCGTCGAGGGCCTCCGCGTCGGCCTCGAAAAGAGGATGCCCGGCGAAGTAGGCGTCCTCCTCGGCGGCGAGTCGGGGGGTGTTGAAGTACTCCCACAAGGACGTGTTGACGCCTTGAGGGAGCCGCCAGGCGGGCGGAGGCCGTCTTCCACTCATGAGGATGCCAGCACCTTGCCGGAGCGTGGCGGTAGTTCCAGGCCGCGGATGCAACCCGCGTCGACGCGGACTTTCTGATGCGACCACGGATCGGCCAACTCGGCGCCGTCGGCGGCCTGGTCGTGAACGGGGAGGTCGAGCCGCTGAGTCGAGTCACCCGCGTTGAACGCAACCAGAACGACCTCGTCGCCCAACTTGCGGGCGTGAGCGAAGACGTCGCCGATCGCGTGGAGGACTCGGAACGAACCCCGTCGCAGGGCAGGGCGGGCGTGCCGGAGCGCGGTTAGACGCTGGATCTCGTGGAGCAGGTCGAGATCCCAGGCGGAACGATCGTGCCAGGGGAAGGCCCCTCGGTTGGCTGGGTCGTGAGCGCCTTGCATCCCGATCTCGTCGCCGTAGTAGATCGACGGGGCACCGGGGTAGGTCATCTGGAACAGGGTCGCCAGACGGAGGGCGGAAAAATCACCCTTCGCCAGACTGACGAACCGCGCGGTGTCGTGGCTCCCTAGCAGGTTGAGCATCACGGCGTTGGTTTCGGGAGCGTAGAGGCTCAGGAGGCGCTCGATCGACCTCGCAAACGACTCGGCGCCGGGTTCCGGAGTTGGGTGAAGGCTCGTTTTTTGAAGCTCCGCCATTTCGACCTCTCCCCGGGAGAAGAAGGCGAGGCAGGCGCGGGTGAAGTGGTAGTTCATCACGGCGTCCCACATGTCGCCGCGGAGCCAGTGCTGAGAGTCGGTCCAGACCTCGCCGACGATGTAAGCCTCGGGGTTCGCCGCGCGGACTCGGCGGCGGAACTCTCGCCAGAACTCGTCGTCGTCGATCTCGTTAGCGACGTCCAGCCGCCAGCCGTCGATGCCGAAATCGATCCAGCGGACGGCCACGTTCAACAGGTATTCACGGACTTCCGGGTTGCGAATGTTGAACTTGGGAAGGGCCGGCAGATTCCACCAGGCCTCGTAGTTCGGGGCGACGTCAAGGTGATAGGCGTTGACTGGAAAGCCGCTGACCTTGAACCAGTCGAGGTAAGCCGAGTCCGGGCCGTTTTCCAGGATGTCGTGAAACTGAAAGAACCCACGGCTGGCGTGGTTGAAGACTCCGTCGAGGACCACGCGCATACCTCGAGCGTGGGCGGCGTCCAGCAGCCGCCGGAGCGCGGCGTCGCCCCCGAGCATGGGGTCGACCTTCTCGTAGTCGTGCGTGTGATAGCGGTGGTTTGAGGCCGACTGGAAGACGGGCGTGAAGTAGACGGCGTTGGCGCCGAGCTCCTGGATGTAATCGAGATGCTCGGCCACGCCGGCGAGATCGCCCCCCTGGTATCCATTGTAGGTCGGCGCGGTTCCCCACTCGTCGAGGTTTTGCGGTTTGGGGACGCTCAGGCTGCGCGCAAAACGGTCGGGGAAGATCTGGTAGAAGACGGCGTCTCGCACCCACTCCGGCGTGTCAGGTCTCTCAATCGTCACAAGGCTCTCCAGGGTCTTCGATTCCGGCGGACGACATTTCGAGACCCCGATTTTACCAGATCAGCCGGCCGGGATCTTCACCCAGTACATCTGGCCGCGGTCGCCTCGGATTCGCAGGTCTTCAAGCATCGGTTTGAGTTCGAGTTTCGGCTGGCCCTTGTAGATGGGCTTCCGATTGATCCGAACGTCAAGCTTCCGCTTGAAGTCGACCGTCTTGGGGGAGAGCCAGAGATCCAGCTTGTCGATGCCGCTGACAGTGACGTCGACGAGGTTGCCGAGATTGCTGGTCTTCACCTTGATTGAGGCAGGATTGAGGTTTCGACCCAGTGGTTCGACGGCCTCCGGGGCGGTGGTGCGGCCTTCCGTGAAGCTCTTGATCACAACCCCGTGACGACGGTCGTCGCACGTTCGGGACATGTACGCGTCGAAAGACATCGGGAAGGGCTCGCGACGACGAGGGGCCATCCAGTCGAAGAAGGCGGGGATCTCCTCGGGGAACTCCTCGAGCCCACGGCGGCTCATCTCCATATACGTTACGTCCCAAACCTTCAAGATCATCGGCTTGACGTAGCCTTCGTAGATCACTTCCTCCGAGGCCGGGGCCAGGCTGCCGATGACGAACAGCAGGGGGAGCCTCTCGTGCTGGGCCAGGCTGCGGGGGACGTACTTGGCGGGGAAGCCGGAGACCGCGACGACGCCCGCGAACAGGTCTGGATGCCCGAGGCCCAGATCCCAGGCCATGTTGCCGCCGGCAAGCTGACCTGCGAGAAAGACCCGGTCGGCGTCGATCGCGTATCGTCGGCGGGCGTCTCGGAGAGCCAACTCGACAGCCGCGTGTTCGCTGGCGGTGTAATGGTATTCCGTGTCGCTGTTCCCGGCGCGATACTCGGGGGCGATGAGAACGTAGCCGCGTTTGGCGGCTTCGTCCTTCCACTCGTCGACGACCGCCTGGGGGCCGTTCCCGGAGTGCAGCACCACGACCGCCGGATAGCTTCGCAGCGGGTGGTATTCCGGCGGCAGGTTGATCAGGTAGGTCGTGGGGACGGGATCGTCGGAGTCGACGACGTTCTTGAGCGTCCCCCGTTCGGATTCGTCGGAAGCCTTTCGTTGAGGGGGCGGCATGAGACGGCAGAGCCGTTCCGCCGCTTCGAGCTTCCCGAAGCCCGGGGCCTCGGGCGTTTGCCCGGCCCACTCGAACTCGTCGAGCTTGGCCAGAATATCCTCGCGAACCGCGTCGGAATCGGAATTCAGGTATGAAGCGATGAGGTCTCGCGCCTTCCAGAGCGAGTCGGCCTGGGAGAGGTCGGACACGGCTCCTTCGAGGCCCGCGACGTACCCCGACATGGCCAGCGCGAACTGGGCCTCGTCGCCGGCCGATGATTCGGCCCTGGCCTTGCGCCAGGCGGCGAGGCGGTCGCGGACAGCGTCGGGAGCTTCGGCGAGACCTTTCTGAACCTCGGCCAGGCGCGACTTCCAGGCGGCGTGCACGGTGGGCGAGAGCTTCAACTCCAGTCGCCGAAGGTCGCTGCTGGCGGCGTCGTCGGCCTGCTGCTGGTCGGAATCTCGGCGCATGAGATCGCGAACTTCGACCTGGATCTCGGTCGGGACCCCCGGCTCGTCGAACGTCTTCATCAACTCGGCTGCGGCCTTGAACTGCTGCGCGCGACGGAGAGCGTCGACGTCCGACCGCCGCTGAGTGGCCTCGGCCTGAAGGATGAAATCGCGGGCGCTCCCGGCTCGTTCGCTGAGGTCGCTGTTGGGGAAGTCCTTGATCAACTCGTCGAGTTCCGACTTGGCCTCGGCGTACCATCCGGCGCCGATCAGGTAGCGGACGACCCGTTCACGCTCGTTCTGGTTCTCCTGCTGGACCTTGTGGAGCAGGCTCATGATCACCGAGCGCGGGATGGCCCGCAGCGACGCCTGCCCCTGCCAGAACTCATCGACTCCGCGGAAGCGGACGATGTGTGGCCCGATCTCGTTGATCGCCTGCTGCATGACGATCGGCTTGCTGGAGCGTCCGTAATACTGGAATCGTCGTCGTCCTTTTTCGTCCCAGGGCTCGGCTGCGACGCTGACGACCTCCTTGGGCATCAGGCCGCCGTGCTTCTCCAGCGGCTGAACCAGTGAGAACTTCTCGCCCGTTCGCAGGACGTTGTCGGGGATGATCCGCTCGACCTTCGAGTCCCGCACGACGATTTTACGGGTGCCGTCCCAGAGATAGAGCAGCGTGTTGTCTTTCTCGGGCGTCGTCACCGTCCGGTAGGACATGCCGTTCTTCATGATGACGGTGTCGCCGCGGCTGGCGACTGTGTTGGTCAAGGCGGCGGCCAGGAAGGACGCGCCGGCGAGGACCGCGCGGAGGCGTCCTCTGTTCGTCGAGTCGTACAGCAAGGGCCGCAGCCTCCCTGAGTCGAGCCTTTGGGACCGAAATCATCCGCCGCTCGGCGCGCTCCATCGCCCCAATCCTATCCCCCGGACCGCGAATGCGCCGGGAACGCGGTCGGCGCGGAGGGAGGGTTGCGCGCGAATCCCCGTTCGCGACGATTATACAGACGTCGTCGACGAGCCGGTTATTCTTCCGGGGATTGGCGACCCGTGGACCGTCCGCGTAGGCTGGACGGAGAACCTCTCCCCGACGACGACCTTTCGACCGACGCGACGAGGCGTGCGATTCATGTCCGACCAGCCGATCAAGTTCCGCTGCTATCGATGCGGCAAGCTCCTCGGAGCGCCCTCCCGCCGCGCAGGATCAACGACAGCCTGCCCCCAGTGCCGGGCGGAGATCCAGGTCCCTGAACCAACGCAGGGCGAACCCGAACCGCCGGAGCAGCCGTTCCTGGTTCCCGATGAACCGGGCGTCGTTCCCGAGTTCGCCGCGATCGTTGGCGCCGCGACTCCCGACGTCTCGGCTATCCCTCCAATCCGCTACGATGTGCCCTCCATCCGCCCGACCGAAACCGCCGCGCCACGCGCTCAGGACGTCGTCCTTCCGCCGGCCGTCGTCCTCGCCTGGTCGATGCTCGTCCTCGCCGCGATCCCCCTGGCGTTCATCGCGGGCCTTCTCGTGGGACACTTCCTCTGGAAGTGAAGAAGCGTGTGCTCGAGCGCACGACCGACGGGCGGCCACATTGGGTCGTCGGGGCAGCCGATCGGTTTCGTTGGACGTCCGGAGCGGACGCCGGGAATGGTAATAACGCCGAAAGCCGCCCGGAGGCGGCTTTCAGCGGAAGTGACCGGGCTGGGACTCGAACCCAGGACCAACGGATTAACTTACCTCATGGCGATCGCCCTAACGTTCTGAAAAGACGTAGGTTGTGGATAAAGCAGGGGCCGGTTGCCGCGCATTTGCCGCACGGCGACGACTCTAGGCTTTCCAGGTTGATGAACGCGTGGCCCCAACTACCAGAAGCCGTCAAGACTGGGATCTTGGCGATGGTGGAAGCATGCAAGTTGTCAGCTTAGGGGATTTCTTGTTGTCTATGGAAATATAGGAATTGAAATCACATTTCTGTCTCTCGCCATCACCTCCCTGGCCCTATACACGCTGACGGGGCCTCAAAACCTTCAAAACCCTCGAAACCTCGGGTTCTAAGACTCAAATGGCTTTCGTGTAAAGACTTGCGTTGACCCATAAGCGGTCGTCGATTCTCCTCAAAACTCCTTCAAAACCCCTGGGCGTCCCCTCAAAACCCCCTCGAAGCTCCGAGCGGTCGACTCGGATCCCGTCCCAGCGAGCGTTAAATCAGCACGCCAAACCCGCACTCTGACGCAATTCGTCAGGACGTCGACCGTCGCTTGGTTTCGTGGTGTCCTCTACGCCGCGTCGTCTGATTCCCATCCGCCCACGATCCCGTCGGCCGTTTGCAAATCAGCATGCGAAAGCCGCCGGCACGGTTCGCCTAGCAGGACGCATCAGCCGCCAGCTAGGCGGCGGCCCGGCCCAACCGGCGTTCATTTTTCCGCCGCACGGAAAATGACACGGTCTGGCATCTCATGTCACATATAGTCATTTTGACGCGTTTTTGTATCGCGGGTATCATCGATCCAGTACGCGGCGTGCGTCGCTGATAAACGCCAGTACGAGGTTGTCGAGGCCCTGCCCATGGCGACGACGTCGAGCCGACCCCCGATGCCCGCGACTTGCTGCATGGTCCTGGAGATCAAGCGGTTGGTGACGCTCGGCGTGCTCGACGGCGGCGTGGGGACCATCTCGAATGTCCTGGCGTTTACTGACGGCGGCGCGGCCACGAAGTGCATCGAGGCGCCGTTCCGGCTCGTGAAGTCGCGCGAAACGGCGATCCTGACTATCGCGGGGCGACACGTCCCGCTGTCCTCGTGGCCGATGAAGTCGGGCCGCCGCTTCTGGCAGGCCGCATGCCCGGAATGCGGCCGCTCCGTCCGCAAGCTCTGGACGCCCAAGGGCCGTTCGGAATGGGCGTGCCGCTGGTGCCATCGGATCATCCGCCCGGGGCGTTCCAGGGCGCTCGACAGGAAGGTCGACGCGTGGGACGACTGGGCCATCCGCGACTGGGCCGAGCGGCGGCTCGCCGAGTTGGAGAAGGATCGCGAGGCCGACTTCGCCGGAGACCTCCCGTGAGCCGCCCCGCAGCCGCCTCCGCCGCCGACCGGAGGCCGTGCCCTCTGTGTTCAGCGACCTCCCCTCGGCTCCGCGACGGCGGCCGGACGCCGGCGTGGGAATGCCCGCGCTGCGGCGTCGTCTTCGGGTCGGTCAAGGCAGTGGCCCTGAGACGCACAACGGCCGCGGAGGCGATGCGATGATCCCGCCCATCCCGAAGACCCCGGAGCAAGCCTGGGCGTTCCACGGGCAGCTCGGCGGCGTTCTGCCCACAAACACGCGCAAGCCCTGGCCGGGGCTGTACGTCGTCTGCGGCCATGACGTCGAGCCGGAGACGTACCGCGTGAGCCTGCTGTGGGTCCATCCCTACGGCAGGCCGGACGACGCGAGGCCGATCCTGCCCGGTTGGTTCTACGTGACGAAGCCCGAGGCCCTGCGGTTCGTCGATCCTCGGAGGAATTGACATGGCCGGCGAGCTGCTGAGGAAGTACCAGGGCATCCAGGACCGGCTCGACGACCTCTCGCCGCTCGAGCCCCGGCTGCGGCAGATCTACACCGACGGCAAGCGCGAGCAGTTGCTCCAGGGGAAGGACGCCCAGGGCGGCGACTTCGTCCCGGTCAAGCCGTCGACGGTGAAGACCCGGGGCGGCGCCGGCCCGCCGCTCGCGCCGCACGGCGAGGCGTCATGGATCGTCTCGGGCTACCGGGTCTGGTTCGAGCGGATCCCGGCGACGCTCCGAATCATCGCCGGCTGGTCGCTCGACTGGGTCAAGTACCACGAGGCCGGAACCCGCCACATGCCGAAACGCGACCCCGGCGGGTTCCGCGAACAGGACCGGCGAGCGGCGTTCGACGCCCTCCGGAAGTGGATCTACAGGGGGGAGAGATGAGCGACGCGAAGCCCGACGACGGACCGCAGGCCGAACCATCGGACGTCCCCAGCCCCGAAGAGCTGGCCGCCATCATGGCCAGCGTCGACGAGACGCTGGAGGAGGCGAGGAAGGCCGTCGACGTTCGGCCTGATGCGTCGGCCGTCGGGACGGGCATCAACGCGAGGATGGCGGCCTATCACGCCGCCGGAGCGCTGCTGAACCTGGGGGTTCCTCCTTCGTTCGTGGCGAGGCTGGAGCACGTCGCGCTCGAGGTCGCTGGCGGCATATCCGACATGATCGACGACCGTCGCGACACCACGGAGTGATCGACGATGAGCTTCTTCGGCAACACGACCCAGGTCGACAAGCTGGTGATGCAAGTCGAGGGGCAATCCGCCCTGCGAGAAGCCAACGCCCTGCTGGAGAGGCAGAAGAAGGCCGTCCAGGACGTCATCGAATTCCACAAGATGGGATGGACGTCCTCCCAGCAGTACGCCCAGCAAATCCGCCAGGAGGTGGCGGCCCTCAAGGCGATGCAGGGCCAGGTCGACGCGCTGAATCGATCGTTCGGCGGAGGCACCTCCGCCGCGGCCAAGGCCCAGGGGGTCAATCAGCTCGCGTACGCGGTCCAGGACTTCACGTCCGTGTCCGGCGGCCTCGCCCAGAAGATGAACAGCGTCACGAACAATCTCCAGGTCTTCGCTGCATCGATGGGCGTCGGCGGGGTCTGGTTCCTGGCCATCTCGGCGGCCATGGGGGCCATCCAGGCGGTCGCCAACAACTGGAACGAAATCGAGTCGTGGCTGACCGGCATGCCCAGCATCGACCCCAAGAAGATCGCGGAGCAGGCGAAGGAGCTGGCGAAGAAACAGAAGGAGATGGCGGACGCCATCCAGGCGATCCGCGACGAAGAGGACCAGGCCGACGATTCGACGAAGGTCGCCGAGAGGGTCAAGCAGGCCTCGATCGCGGTCGGCGGCTTCGACCGCGTGCGAAACTCGGTCGCCGCCCAGATGGCCGGCCAGTCGCCGGAGATCCGGGCGGCCGACGAAGCGGTGAGGAGGGCCCAAGCCGAGCAGGCGGCGGCGCAAAAGGCGCTCGCCGGCTCAGCCCCGGGCGCCGAATCCCGGATCGACTTGGAAGCTCGCCTTGGCGGTGCGAATTCGGCGTTGAAGCGGGCCCAGGACGCCGCGACGGCGGCGCGGCAGGGAGTCGACGGTAGGGCCCTGGAGTTGATCCAGAAGGCCCGAGCCGGCGACCCGGCCGCGGCCAGGGAGCTGGCCAGCCGGTTTCCGAATTCGCCGTTCGCCTTCGCCACCCCCGAGCAGGTGGCGACCGACGAGGCGCGGGCGGCCAAGACGAAGGAAGTCAACAAACTCGTCGACGAATACGCCCGGGACAACGAGGGCGTCGACGCCTCGATTGAGCGGGGCCGCAATCGCAAGAACGCCGAGGTGAAACGGCTTGAGGAGGCATACGCGGCCGGAAACGACGCGATCGACGCGGCGGACGCCAGGCCCGCGGCGAGGGTGAGGGTCGGCCAGCCGGCGCGGGGAGCGGCGGTGGCCGCCGTCCAGGACATGAGGGCCGATCAGCAGGCGATGTTCGCCCAGGTCATCAATCAGGAGACCGGGGGCCAGTTCGGGGCCGACGCCGTCGCCCAGGCCGCTGAGCAGATGGCCGGAATGGTCAATCGCGGCGTCGCCCCGATGGAGGCGGCCGCGGCGGCGATGCAGAATCTGGTCCAGGTTCAGGCGGCGGCGAACCAGCGGATGTTCCAACTCCAGTCGATGTTCGCGGGCATGGGCCAGCAGGCGGCCATGATGCAGCAGCAGATGATGCAGCAGCCGGCCATGGGCGGATTCAGCGGCATGCCGCGACAGTGGTGAGGGCCGACGATGCCGGGCGTATTGACGATCGACGGGACCAATTACGACGTCGACGAGCGGAAAGCCAACAGCCTCATCGTCGACGCCTATTGCGCGTGGGAGTTGGAGCGGGGCGGAGACTCCTGGCTGGAGTTCCACGAGTATGCGGGAGGCCCCCAGCCCCGATTCCCGAGTCAGAAGCCGGTCGAATACCGCGACGGCGGGGGCGTTCTGCGGTTCAAGGGCGTCACGACGCTCGCACAGCCCGGCTACGACGAGGGCCGCACCTGGGGCTATCGCTGCGTCGGCCTCAAATACCTGATGAATCAGCGCCAGTTCACGTCGTCGGACTTCAGCGGCTCGATCGTGTTCAACGAGCCTTACGGCGACGGCGACGCCATCCCGTCGCGTCAGGGGAAGTCCATAGGGGAGATCGTCCAGGCCGTGATCGACATGAACGCCGCGTCCCTGGCGGCGATCGGCGTGTCCTCGGACTCGACGACCGAGGCCCAGCTCGCCCAGCTGACCCGCGTGCCGGTCGACGCCGTGGTGATCTCGGGCCAGCTCGCGGACGCGATGGAGCGGGTGCTCTTCACTTACTGCGGCAACGTCAGGATGGTGATCCTGCCGACCGGTCTGATCCGGTTCGTCGACGCGGCCGCCTTGGGCGAGGTCGGCGCGACCGCGGAGGCCCACACGCTGACGCTGGGGGATGACCCGATCGACGTCCCGCTGCTCCGACGCGACTGGTCGGGCTGCGCCCCGCGCGTCGTCGCCAGGGGCCAGGGCGACATCCGGCCGTTCAACGGCCGCCAGACGTCGGACGAGCTCCAGCCGGCTTGGACCGACCCTCAGCGGCTGTCCTGGAATGACGCAGCCTTCACGCACCCCGGGGACGCGTCCGACGTCGGGACCGTCACGACGACGGGCGGCCCCACGTCGGTCACGATCCAGTCGAGCGACGGCTCGCGGACGTGGCCGGCGAACTTCTGGAACAAGCGCCAGGCCTGGATCCACCTCAAGAAGGCCACCGGGATCGGATTGAACTATTCGGTCAGCGTCCCGGTGACGGCCTGCGACGCGATGACGGCCGGCGGGACGGCGACGGTGACGCTCGGCGTCGAGCTGGAGAACTCGGCGTCCGACGCCTGGGATTCCTACGAGCTGATCGGCACGGCGGCGCCCCTGGAGGACGACGACGGGGATACCGGCCTGAACAACGTCTGGCGGCTGTTCAACGTCGTCACCCCGGGCGGGTTCGTGGAACAGCACCTGGTGACGTCGTCCCCCACCCCGTTCCCGTTCTACGGGCTCAACAACGCCAGCGTGCAGCTCCTGAACGCTCCGGCCGCCCTGCTGGTGGGGAGCGACGGCGGAGCGATCCCCGCGACGTTCAAGATCATCCCCGAGAAGGGCCAGATCCTGTTCGACGAGCCGATCGTGCGCGGGTTCACCAGCCGGGAGGACCTCGCGATCGGCGGAGCGGCCGTGACGCCGCCGGCCGACGTCCTGGTCCTGCTGCTCTACTCTCGCGGGGCCCTGGAGACGGCCTACCCTCCCGACGTCTCCGGAGTGCCGCAGTATGAGGGGACATCCCACACCGTCGCCGGGATGACCAACACTCGCGTCGAGGAAGTGCCGTCGTGGGGTTACATCGGGAACAAGGCGCAGATGCAGGCCCTCGCCCGGATGGTCCACAGGTCCATCAAGGACGTGCAGATCGAGGGCGGAGTTGCCTACCTGGACCTGTACGACGACGTCCTGGATCCGGGCGACGGGCACACGCTGAGCTTCGCGGGGAGTTGCTACACGACCGGCGACGAGTCGATCGCGCTCTCCGTCCGCTCGGTCGTCGTGCGATTCGGCCACCAGGCCGGAGGCCCCCCGACGGTCACGGAGATGACGCTCAGCAACCGCGTCGATTGGATGACCGACCCGGGGATGTACACGCACTCCATGACCAGGCTGGGCGGCGGCCCGATGATGTTCTCCCAGCTCGACGGCGTCTTCGGCGTCGCGGCCCCCAACATCGACGCGGGCGGGTTCGGCGGCCCGTTCGGCTGGCAGGGCGACCCCATGGCGTTCACGGGCGGCGGTCCCGACGCCTCGGAGATCAACTGGCAAACCGGCAAGGACATGCGATCGTCCCAGCCCGAAAAGTATGTCCGGGAGAAGTATCAGCCGGATACGACCCCCTCCGGGGGGCGAGGGTTTGCGGCTCGCGAGGCGAGGAAGGCCACCGAACGCGAGGCCGCTCGGGCCCGCAGCAGGCTGTCGGAAGCCAGTCGGCGGAGTTCGCTCAGGGCCCTACGCAGGCACATTGACGATGAGGATTGAGCCGACGGACGCCGACTCGCGTATAGGCCGGTGCATAGTTCGTGCGCTATATGACAGGGGAGTTGCGTCGATGAAGGCCGTTCGGAGGTACGAACCTGAACTCGACCCCGTCGAGGAACCGGCCGTAGACATCAAGGCGGTTGTCTATGCCTTGCACATGCACGGGAAGACGAACCAGGAGATCGTCCAGGCCTTGGACCTCAAGCCGAGCACGGTGAGCCGGTGGATCAACACCGCGTACGCGAAGGGGTTGATGGACAAGCTGGAGCGGCCGCGCGAGTTCGGCACGCGGTTGGAATGCACCTGCCGCGAGGATCCGCTCGACCCGGACGGCCCGCCGATCGTCTGCGTCAACTGTTGCGCGTCCTCGAGAGACCACAATCCCAGGCTCCACGCCCCGCCCCTGCCGCGCGACAAGAAGCCGCCCGAGGACGACGGCCTGAAGGGCGGGACCGACAAGGGAGAAGCCTGATGGAGATCGAAGCGGAGATCGAGCGGCTGAAGCGGCTCGTCGAGGCCACGGCCGAGACTCTGGGCGGGGCGTCGCCCCGCACGCTGAAGGAGTCCCCGTTCCGGCGATTCGGCCGCCAGTACAACAAGCTCCGCGACGAGACGGCGCGGCTGCTGCCGAACCTGTTGGGCCTCATGCCGTCGCGGGTGCCGGTCGGCCGGAAGGCGGAGTCGGGCGACACTTACATCGACGCCCGATACCTCGAGATGCATTGCTACCTCGTGCAGCTCGGCGAGCTCCTGACGCCGGCCCCAGGCCTCTGTAGCCCAAAGGAAAGAGATTCAAGTTGAGGAAGCGCGCGACGAGAGGTGGGGCTTGGCGCATCGGTCAATCAGAGACAACTTGACGTCGGCTCTAAAAGTTTTCTGGCCTGAACTTTAGGGTCGCGAGCCGTCGCCGTCCGCCGCATTCAGATCGACGGGATCCAACCGTCATTCCGCGACCTGAGGAGGCTCGGGATGGATCACGGCCTCGATGAGCCGCGTTGGAATCGAGCCTACGGCCGACTCCGGATCGAATGCCAGCGTTCATCGAATCCAGGCATCGGCAGCCGACATCGTTGGGAAAAATTAATCATGACAAACGCCTAATAGCTGGCCACGACGAATTTCTAAAGGATTCATGGATTTGCGTCGCCCGTCGGCGAGCGCGTCAGGGAGTGGTTTAACGCATCCGCGCCTCGACGTAGGTACTGGGGGCTTGTACGTGAATATGGCTTGAGCGTATCAGTGGGTTCGGTCGTGACGATGGTATGGCCTTGCAACGCGATGTTCGCGAGCAAGGCGGTCGACGACCCAACCTCCCCCGCGTCCTCGGACGCCTGAGGATCGAGACGATCGCGATCGAACGGCCCGCGGGACGCTTGCGTCCCTGCCCCGTTCGACGTGCGCGCCGATCCGAATGCCCGCATTCGAGAAGCCCGCCATGAGCCGCAATCCCGCCGAACGTCGTCGTACCCTCCAGGCCCGTCGCGCTCGCACGATGAGGGGGTTCGTCCCGTCGTTCCAGCCTCTTGGAGATGCGGCAACTCATGGCCGGCCAGGTGTCCACGGGCTGGGCGCCGTCGGCCTCGGGTATCGGTTCGGTGCAGGTGTATTCGGCCAGCAGCTTGGAGGGGACGTCGGCGTCGTTCGTGAGAACGGACGCGACGACCCAGGGGGACTGGCTCGGGGTCTACGGCGGCGACGGCTACAAGTTGGCGGGCGACGACACGGACGATCCGGACTACGCGACGGTCTCCATCGACGATGGGGTTGAGCACACGTGGGACCCCAATCCGGGCTCGTCGACGACGCGGGCGTTGCAGCGGGCCGACGGCTCCGGACGGGTGGCGGCGACCTGGTTCAACACCTCGGAATTCGCGGTGGTCGTCGACGTGACGCCGACAGACGAGGCGACCCACCGGATCAGCCTCTACCTGCTGGACTGGGACGCCGGCGGGCGTACGGAGCGGATCGACGTGGTGAGCCTGGCGACCGGCGACGTGCTGGACAGCCGGAACGCGTCGGATTTCGCCGGCGGGGCGTACCTGACCTGGGACGTGCGCGGTGCGGTGCGGTTCCGGGTGGTCCACGACGGCGGGTCGAACGCGGTCGTCAGCGGCGTCTTCTTCGACCAGGTCCCCAACTCGGCGTCGGCGTCGTTCGTGAGGTCCGACGCGACGACGCAGGGCGACTGGATCGGTGCCTACGGCGACGACGGCTACGTGCTGGCCGGCGACGCGGAATCCGAGCCGAACTATGCGACCGTCAGCTTCGACAACAAGCTCGACCACGTGTGGGACGGGGACGTCGACGCAGGGGAGACGCGGGCGTTGCAGAAGCCCGACGGGTCGGGACGCGTCGCCTCGGCCTGGTTCAATTCATCGCCGTTCGAGGTGATCGTCGACGTGACGCCGACGGACGACGCGACCCACCGGATCAGTCTGTACATGGTGGATTGGGACGGCGACAGTCGGATTGTCCGGATCGAGGTCGTCGATCCCGTGACGAGCGTGGTGTTGGATTCCCGAGAGGCGTCGCAATTTCACGACGGCCTCTACCAGACGTGGGACGTCCGCGGCTCGGTGCAGTTCCGCATCACCCGGGTGGGCGGCTCCAACGCCGTGGTCAGCGGGATCTTCTTCGACCCGGTCCCCGGAACGTCGACGGCCCCCGCCACACCCACGGGCGTCGCCGCATCGGCAGTGTCGGATTCGGCGGTGCAGGTGACGTGGACCGCCTCGGCGGGCGCCGACGGCTACACGATCGAACGGAGCGTCAACGGCACGAACTGGCTCCCGCTCGACACGACGGTCGGGACGAACGCCACGAGTTACACGGACTCGAATTTGTCCGAAGGGACTCGCTTTTACTACCGCGTCGCGGCGACTAATGCATCGGGGACGTCCACGTTCAGTGATCCGGAGTCCGCGTGGACGCGCTTGAAGGCTCCGACCGGATTGGCGGCCGCCCTCATCTCGGCCTCGAGAGTCGGACTGGCCTGGGTCGACGTCTCGGGCCTGGAGACGGGCTACCTCGTGGAGCGGTCGTCGGACGGGACGAACTGGGGCGACCCGATCACGACGCCGGCGAATGCGACCAATGTGACGTTGACGGGCGCCTTCAGTTCGACGACCTACTTCCGAATTCAAGCCGTCGGGCCGGACGGCCGGATCTCCGAATGGTCTGCCCCCGTGACGTCGGCACCGGTTTTAGCCGCCCCGACGAATCTTTCGGCAACTCGGGCCTCCGCCACTCAGGTCAACCTGACCTGGATCGACAATTCCAGCGACGAGCAGAGCTTCGAGGTGGAGCGGTCGTCGAACAACGGATCGACGTGGGATGTCGCGACCGTAGGACCCGGTCAGACCACATACTCAACCACGGGATTGACCTCGGGAGTCACGTACTTGTTCCGGGTTCGCGCCCGTGCCGCGTCGGACTCCTCGGCCTATTCGAACATTGTTTCGCTTAGTGTGTATGTCCCCGTCGGTGGAGCGCCGGCCAATCTGGCGGCGACCCCTTTAGACAAGGATCGGATCGGTCTCTCCTGGACCGATTCGAGCGGTGAGCTCGGCTACGAGATCGAGCGGCTTGTGTCCGGCGTCTGGACCCCGATCGCGTCCCCCCCGGCGGATGCGACGACGTGGCTCGATGATAACCTGAACGAGCTATGGCAGTATAATTATCGGATCCGGTCGTACGACGCGGCTGGCTATTCGAGTTACAGTTATGCTCCGGGGACGTGGACGCTGCTGGCGGCGCCGTCCGACTTCGTCGTTACGTTCGTCTCGCCGACTCGAGTTGATGCGACGTGGACGGATCGATCCAGCATGGAGAACGTCGGATTCCTGGTCGAGCAATCGTTCGATGGCATCGGCGGCTGGAACATCGTAGCTGGTCCGCCGGTGGACGCTGTCAGCACGTCGATCCCCGGGTCGTATTCCTCCAACGGGACGTACTCGGGCGAGTTCACGTCCGGCGCGACTTACCACTTCCGCATTCGAGCGGTGCGATGGTCGTCAGGGGTTTACACCTACTCGGACTATGCGACGGCGGTGCTGACGATTCCCGCGTTTCCGGCGAAGCCGGCCGGAGTGACGGCGACGAACACCGGATCGTCGATCGATGTCGCATGGTCCGACGTATCGAACGAGACGGGGTATCGAGTCGAACGCCTCGCCGCGGGATCGAGCGTTTGGATGTACCTCGATTCCGTCGGAGCCGACGTAACATCCTACAAGGACTCTCGGAACCTGGCCGACAACACGCAGTACTCCTACCGCGTGACGGCCTATAACGCCGGCGGTTTTTCCATCACCAGCAACGACAGCGCATGGGAGTGGTCCTCGCCGACGGCTCCCGAAGGCCTGAGAGCTACGCTTGTCTCCGCCGACCGAATCGACATGGCTTGGATCGACCGATCCGCCGCCGAAACGGGTTATCGTCTGGATTGGTCGCGGGATGGATCGACTTGGACGTCGATCGATCTGGATCGGAACGTCGTCGCCTATTCGCTCAAGGGCTCGTTCGCGGCCGGCGAGAAGTACTACTTCCGTCTCATTGCCTCGACCGGATCAAGGGCGTCGACTCCCGTCGTATCCTCGATCACGATCCCCGCATTTCCAAGCCCTCCGACCGGATTGACCGTGACGTCGCAGTCGTCGTCCTCGATCAGCATCGCTTGGACGCCAAAGCCCGGGGCCGTCGCGTACCGCGTCAGTCGGCGGACGGCGGATGGGCCTTGGATCGAGATCGGCAGCGCGGCTAACGACTTCACTTCGTTCACCGATTCCACAGTCGTCGCCGGCGTCGTCTACACTTACGGCGTGGCGGCCGAGACCTTCACCCAGAACTTCACGGTCAGATCCGGCAGGGCCGTGAGCAACTTCGCGATCGCCGAGGAGGGCACAGCCGATCACGACGACGACGGCCTGTCCAACGTCGACGAGGCCAACCTTGGGACCGACCCCACCTACTTCGACACCGACGGCGACCTGCTGCCCGACGGTTGGGAGGCCCGCTACGAGGGCTTCGACCCGAAGAGCCCCACGCCGGCCCAGGGGGACGCGGACGGCGACGGCCTGACGAATATCGCCGAATACACCCACGACACCGACCCGACCAAAGAGGACACCGACGGCGACGGCGTCTCCGACTCCGCCGAGGTCGCCTCGGGCTCCGACCCCAAGGACCCGTCCGACGGCGGCGTCGCGCCCGCCGACGACATGAAGGGGAAATTCCAGTTGACCACTGGGGATCCGAGCGGCAGCAAATCCGAACGATGGGAATTGCAAGTCGGCAACGTCAAGTATCAATCGCCCGGCTACGGCCAGGTCGGCTCCGGCGACTACTTTTTCGATGCCGGCGAGAGTTACGAGATCCGGATGCGTCACATCGGAACTCGGCCGGATTTCCTCGCTATGAATGGAGGTGCTAACTACGATTGGACGGCCTCCATCGCCCAAGTCGGGGCCAACTCGGTGCCGTTTTGGATCGACGACCAAGGGGAATTGCTTCGAACGTACATTTCGAGCACGATCGGGCCGCCCAACCTGACCGAAGGTAAGGTGTCCTACCTCCACATTCCCCAACTCGACGTCGACGTCGACAGCGACAACAACGGCGCGGTGGACCATTCGAAGCAGGAAGATCGGCTGGAACGAGACGCGAACAAGGGCAAGGTCGTCTGGGCGAACCTCGGCGATCTGGACGATGACGGCGTGCCCGACTTCGCCGACTTCGACGGGATCGCTGGGGGGCATTTCGTCCCCGTGACGGTGACGCTCTCGGACAATATCCGGTTCGCCGATCCCACGTCGATCCGCCTCAGCTTCAACTACGACGCGTCGAATCCCGCCGATCCCAACCTTCGAAAGGGCGCCGGCACCCCCGAGGATCCCTACGTCTACACCGCCGCCCCAGGCAAGCTTCGGCTCTGGAAGCCGAACAAGGACGCCGGCGACACGCGGGACGTCAACGTCGATTACATCGGCTCCGGCGTTTCCATCTCGGCCGCGGATCTAGGCCTGCAGCCCGGAGGAACGATCACGCTCTTCGTGGAAGCCGTCGCGACGGCCGCCTCGCCGTTGGCGATCAGCGTGACAGCCAACGTCGCCGGAGGAAAGTGGAGCGGAAATCTGACGGACGTGATCCACGTAAGTACGGCCGCAATCGATCTGGTAAAGGCAAATGTGGGGACCGAGACGACGTACTCCGACGTCGAGACTGTTCCGCTCTATCGCGCGCAGCCAATCGTAACGATCGATTCACCGAGTGGATCTGTGGCGGTGATTCCTGGATCATCTCCATATCAAGGATATATCAACGTATCCGGTCAAGTTGAGGATTTAATCGCCCTCTCCGTCGACGACCCGTCCTCCTTCCGGCCTGTAGTGACCGTCAACGGGCAACTAGCCTCGCTTTCTTACCTCGGCCGAGGCCGCTATTCCTATCAAACGACCATTGAGGTACAGGCCGGCAAAAACTTCATTTCCGTCGAGGCTGAGAATGCTCTGGGGAATCTCGGAGCCAACGCGTTCTACTTCGATGCGGCGGCCGTCGAAGGCCAAGCTTCGCTCGTCGGTCAAGTGACCCAAGCACGCAGTTCGTCTGACGAAAGGACGTTCGTCGGAAAAGTCGAGATCACCGACACCGGTTTCGTCGGCGCGGTCATGCCGGCGACGGTTACGAGCTATGCGAGCGACGGCCAGGAGTTGAAGTCGGTCCAAGTCGATTTGACCAAGGACTCCGATGGGATCTGGCGATCCCCCACGCTGATCGTGGCGGAGAAATGGGACGACCTCGGCGACGATTCGTTGAACATTCCGCGGTTCTTCGAGATCCCGGTCGGAGGCCGATTGGAGGTCAAGCGCGGCGCAGACGTCGGCTCGCGTCATGCAAAGCCGATCTCAGGCCTGGCCTTCGGGGCCGGAGTGACCGAATCGCTCCAGACGACCGGAACGCCGAACCTGACCCTCGACTATTCTCACGCGAAAACAAGCTCGCTGTCGGTGAAGGTCCAGAAGCCCGACGGCGGCCTCGAGGACTGGAGCGGCGATTTCAACAAGGCCGACACCCAAGCGATTTACGTCGGCGGCGGCGGCATCGCCTATGGCTCCAACGACGTCCTGGTCGAGCTTTCCGATCGCGACGGCAACCTGTTCCGCAGGCAGACCTCGCTGTTCCGCTACGACCCTTCCCCCACGCTGGATCTGCTGCAAAGCCCGAGTCGGAAATTGAAGGCGACCCTTCCCGTCGTGATCGGCCAGGAGAACGGGTTCGCTCCCCACCTGCAAGACGCGACCGTACTCCAATTCCCCACAGGCTATTCGGACGCCCAGAAGAGCGCCTTCCTCACCGATGCCAGGCTCGAAGTCCTGGCCTTCAGCCCCGATCGGGACGTGGCGTACGTCCGCTCCCGGGAGGGGAGGTCGGCCATGAGCACGTCGCTCCGGATGGAACAGTCCTTCGGCGCGAAGGTCATGGGGAGCATCGGTTCGGGCCTGGAGTATGCGGGAGCCGTCTCCTGGGGCTTCGTGGAAGGCGGCCTCCAGGGCGCCAAGGGGCTGGCGACGGGGGTCTATCAGGGCGCGAAGACGATCGTCATGGAGCCCTTGTACGTCGCCGCGGACGACCTCGCCACGGGCTACATCCTGGCGTTCCAGCCCGAATGGGCCGACTACTACGAGCCGATGAGCGGGATCCGCAAGGCGGTCGAGGCCGGTTACGAACCGGGCGAGATCGTCCACGAGGCCGTCGTCGGCGTGGCGCAGACGCCCGGCCGGTTCGTCCAGGCGCTGGTCGACGGCGACTCGGACAAGATCGGCCAGGAGTACGTCAACCTCGCGGCCCTGGTGCTCCCGTTCAAGGGGTCCAACCTCAGCTTCCCCTCGGGGTCGATCGGCCTGATCCCCGTAGGACAGAGGATGACGGCCGGCGGCGCGCTCGCCATGGAGTACGCCCAGGTCACGATCCGGACTGTGACTATTGATGGCGTCGAGATCGCACAGGGCACGCTGTTGGCCATGTCCGAGGTCACAGGCAACGTCGGCGGGGGCGGCGGCGTCGGCGGCGGAGACCCGACGCAGCCGTCGCAGACGAACCCGAACGCCGCCGGGTCGACCAATCTGCCGCCGGATAGGGAGGCGAAGATCCTGGAGGGGGAATGGGTCGACGGTGCCCCCGGCTCGGCGGGCGATTTCATCGGCGGTCATGCCGCCAGGATGAAGACAAATCCCAACGTGGAAATTCTGGAGGTCTACGACAATAATGCCTTCGGGCAAGGGGTGGTATCCGCCAAGATCCGGGTCACGCGGCCGGGCATGGGGACGAAGGTCAAAGGGCAGCCCAGCAGACCGCACGCATTTTTCCCGGATAGCTGGACGGATGAAATGATCACCGCGGCTCTCAAGGAAGTGTGCGGCGACCCAGCCAATTTCGTCAAAGTGAACGCGTCGGACGGGTCGTGCCAGTTTCGGAAAATTGTTGATGGGATCCTGATCGAAGGATACGTTCGGGACGGCCAGATCATCGGAGGTTATCCCAAAATTCAGAAGGTGCCGAACTCATGACGCCCGACGAAGCAATTGCCGTTCTGCTGGATGCTGTTCAAGACGATTGCCAGGACCAATGGATTGATATCCATGGACAAGGATGTTTAAAATTACTGCGAGAAATGGGGCAGCGGGCTCCGAGAGCTATCACGGCCGTTGCCAATCTAATGGCAACACATTCAGAGAACTATGTAAAGCTCAATTGCGTGGAGTTGTTGACGCACGCCCACATGCCGGAGGCGGGTGAAGCGCTCGTTGAGGCTCTAGATCTACCGCTCGATGATGAGGTTCTCGAGCAAATTTTCGAGGACGCAAAAGATTCCCTCCAGATGCGTACCCATGCACAGTTCATCGCTAAGGCTCGGGCCCTCTACACTCGATGGCCGAACTCGTCGCTCCAAGACTTCTTGAAGTCTGTGAAATAAAAAAGGTTCATCGGGTTGAGGCGTGCGCGGGGCCGCATTGGCGACAATGCAATTATCCAATCAATTCGTATCGTGTTTCGTGGAGCGACAGGATTTTCAGCTTGAAGAACTCGGTGGTGGCCCTAAAGCAGTGACGCGTTGTAATGGCGGATGAAGTACCAGAGGGCCCCGGTGTGGTTCAGGTCGCACCGCGAGAACGAGAGCGTCTTGCGGACGAACCGCGAGCACCGCTGCCGCACCGTGCACCAGAACCGCTCGACGTGGCAAGTCAGCCCGTCGCCCTTGTCGCACGGGACGTGCTGGGATTCCGGGATCACGGCCGCGTAGGCCGCCCAGGAGTCGCTGTAGACCGTCGCCCCGGCCCGGTATTCGTCCGGCAGCGCGTCCCAGAGGCACCGGGCCGTGAACTCGGAGCGGTCGCCGGCGACCATTGCCACGACCTGCCGGGTCTCGGCGTCCAGCGCGGCCCAGATCCACCAGGCGTCGGCCTTGCTGCCGACGTAGCTCCACATCTCGTCGACCTCGACGATCAGCCGCCCCGACTTTTTTGAGCGGCCCCGGCTCCCAGGGCGTCTCCTCGCGGTACAGCGAGTTGACGAAGCCCTGCAGCCAGCTCCGCGAGACGCCCGTGGCCCGGGCGATTCCGCGGAGGCTCACGCGCTCCAGGAGCAGGCGGCGGATGAGGTCCTTGCGTTCCTCGCTCACCGGACCCCTCTTGGGGTCGGCCACGAAGCGGCGGCCGCATCCCCGGCAGAGGAGTTGTTGCGAACCAGACCGGAGCGTCCCGTTGCGGACGACGTGGGTCGCGCGACAGTCCGGGCACGGCGGGATCGGGTCAGGGGCGGGCGTCGTGGATTCCATCCCCGCAGTCTACGGAATATCACCGCGGCCGGGCCACTACCAAGAACTCCTTGTCGCGGAATCCGTAGGCCGTGCGTTTCAAGGTCTTGATCTTGTTGTTGGTCCCTTCCAGCTGGGCGCTGGTGATCCAGGCGTCGTAATAGGCCAGCAGGCCGCTGCGGTACAGGGCCAACGTCCTGGCCATCTCCTGAGGCATCTTGATCCCCGAGGCCCAGGCCCGCTTCAGCCAGCCGTCGAGGAAGAGGGTCGCGAACGTCTTGCCCGGCTGTTCCCAGAATCGTCGCAGGTCCTCCTTCATGTAGTAGGCCGCGGCCAGCGGCTTGTTCCACGCCAGCGCTTCTTCCAGGCGTCGCTTCTCGTCCTTCTCCTCGTCGAGGTTGGCGGGGTCCTTCAGGAGCAGCCATCGCACCCCCTTGAGGACTCGTTTTCGCAGGCCGTCGGTCAGCTCCCGGTGCAGCTCCCTCCTCAGGTCGGAGAGCTTGTCGTTGAAGAGCTTGGAGATATGGAAATGGTCGAAGACGATCGCGGCTCTGGGGAGGTTCTCGCGGACCGCCTTGCGGTAGGCCGCCGACATGTCCATGGCCACCGCCTTGATTTTCGCCCCGCTGGGCCGCAGCCGCTTCCAGAAGGGCTTCAAGGCGTCCCCGGCCTTGCCGTCGCCGACGAAGACGACCGCCCCGGAATCGAGGTCCAGGACCGTGGTCATGTAGCGATGGCCCTTGGAGACGGCGAACTCGTCGATCGCGATGTCCACCAGACGCTTGAGCTTGGGCCGGGCGAACCGCCGCGACAGATCGCGTTTGATGATCTCCTTGACCATGTCCCAACCGACCCCCAGGAGCTTGGCGACGTCGCGGATGGTCATGCGGCGGCCCAACTCCAGGACGTATCGCTCGAAGGCCCGAGTATAGCTGCGTCGCGGATCGGCGAAGCCGACCTCGGCCTGGCGGACGCCCCCGCAACGGCGACACTCAAGCCGCGGGATTCGCAAGGCGACGAAGGTCGACTTGCGACCGATCGGCAGCGAACGAAAGAGCCGCGAGACCACGCCGCGATGAATCACCTCCGCCGACCCGCAGGCCGAGCATCGACACGTCGAGTCGTCGCGGACGATGTGAAAGATGACGCGGCCGTCGCCGAAATCCGCCCGAGTATATTGGTAGCCGCGAACGCCGAACGCATGATACAACAAGCTCGTGGACATGCTGACCTCCCGCATTGGAGTCTTGTAACGCAACTCCAAGTGGAATCAGCATGTCCACCCCTTTCAAGCCCCCGCGCACGCTTCAGCCGGATGAACCCCAATTACTTCAAGATGGCGAGGAAGCAAGGGGAGCACAGCGGCTGACCCGGGCATTCGTACTGCGGGCGCTCGTGAGGATCATGAAGGCGAAGAAGAAGCGGCAGGTTCGCAAGGCAGGCACTGATTTGATTTCCGCCGGGTGGACGGCATGGCCCCGCTGGTTACGAATTCCTCGGCCAGTCTTCGAGCCGTCGCCGCATCCCCCAAGAGCAACTCCGGAACGATGATATCGTACGCCCTCAGGGCGGAATTGGAAGTATCAACCGGAATGGGGACCCTCAGGTCCATGACGTCTTGCGGTTCAAACTTCAGCAAACCTTTAGAGTAGAAACGTCCGTTGGCGGCATGTTGCGACGCAGTGGTCGAGCTTATCAACGCCAACGCCCATGCTGCCTTCTCCCGCAATTTCAGCCGCTTGCGGAAGTGGATCGTGTAGAGCGTATTGGTCGCGGTCAGATCCCTAGCCCGATTGAGGCAAAGCCACGGGCCGATCGACGACATGCCGCTCATAAATCCATCAGCGGGAGGGTTAATCTCCGTCCTGAACCAGTACTCCCTTTCCCTCGCCTTCTGGCCTTTGTCAACCCCCCGCTCCAGCCCGATGGCGAGATACTCCGTGATGACTTCCGGGAAGCTTTCGCAACGGGCCGGCGGTAGGAAGAGCCAGACTCTTTCCCCGCGCTCCCGCAGATCTCGCCAAGCAGCCGAGTTGATGGCCGCGCCTTCGAGGTGTCGCGCCTTCGTGATGACTCGCGTTAGGTATTGGAGATCTATTCGAAGCTCGATCCGTTTGGCCTCACTCATGAGGAAGTAGTCGGCGGCACCGGTCACCGCCCCGATGCGTACCCTGGCGACATCGCCGAATCGCCTAGTCTCCGGGCCGCAGGGATGCGGCGACGGGGACGTCACGGCTCCCGTCGTCGGTCCAATTCCATCCCGGCCGCCTATGAGGTGTTGGATGACTTCCGGCAGGGTGCGGAACTGCGAACGATTGCAAATCACGCTGGGCTCGCCATAGCCCTCCGCGATCAGGACGACGCAGCCGTCCAGGATACCCTGGAAGAACGACCTGGCCCCGCGGACGACCTCGACGCGCGCGAAGCATCTCGGCAAGTGTTGCCGCAAATCCCTGGCATAGTCGGCATATTCCCACCCGGCCGGAAGTATCAGGCAGAGGCCACCCCCGGGCTTCAACAGCCTGAGACAGGCGCATAAAAACGCGTACCAGCAATTCGCGCGAAGGGGCACGGTGCCGCCGCCCGGGCGCTCGATTCGCAGCGCGGCCTGCACCACGTTCGAGTGGGCCTTGTGGAGTTTGAGGAACGGGGGGTTGCCAATAATCCGATCGAATCGGGCCCCCGTATTGAGTGACCAGTCCAGGAACTCCGTTCCGGGGTGATACTCGCCGCAATGCCGGTGGAGATCGTGCCGATCCAACTCGATGGCCGTAATCCTCGACCTGTCGACCCCCGCTTCCGCCAACGCGTCCAGGAAGACGCCTTTGCCCACGCACGGTTCGAGCCATAGAAACCCCGGATCGTCGCGCAGCACCCGCGCCATGGCCCTCGCCAGTTCGGGCGGTGTGAAAACCTTGCATTCGTCGGGAGCTGTGATGTTGGGGGCGGCGTTCATTCGCAAAACAACCCGACATGGGGACGGGCCGACTTGAGGGCGGTCCACGGGGGGGCGCTGTTGTCGCGGATCATCTGCTGCTGCCACCCGAGCAGCCGCTCCAGCCTGCTGCGCTGGATCCCGCGCCAGGTCTCGACGCTCGAAGTGTTCGCACGCGTGTGGCCTTCCCACAAATCCTGGAAGAGTTCCCCGAGCACGAACTCGAGCACCGCCATCGGCGTGAAGGCGATGCAAGGGAGCCTAGGGACCGGCACCGAATGCGGGAAGGGTCGTTCCTTCCGCCCATCCTCGCCCTGGATCTGTGCGTGGAAATAGCAGCCCGGCGACGCCCCGTCCGCCAACTCCATTCGCCACATGCCGAGCGGTTCGATGAGCTGTTGCTCGAGGGTTTCGTGCCACTCGACCTTCACGCTTGCCTTGCCGGCGACATGGAACGATTCGGATTCCTTGGATTTCTTCGCCCTCGGTGCCGGGCGTATCTGCCAGATCGCCGTGACCTTCGCACTGATTTCGACTCCCCCGGAACGCCTTCCTCGCTCGTAATTTGTGCTAGGTCGGGTGATGATCGCGTCTTCATCGAATATCGCCCATTTATATATGGACCCGGGCCGACCGCCGAGGCTCCCCTGCAATGGGGCCGACCGCCGGATTTGTTCGAGGTGCCCGTAGAATTGATCCAGGACTCGCTCGGCCCCCGGCGCGAGGAAGTCCCCGGACAGCGCGATGTGAGAAAACTCCTTGATCTCCCTGAGCATTTCGGCGAAGGAGAATTGCAGTTCGTTTGGGGGCTCATCGCGACCGCTATGCATCGCCATCTCACCCTTCCGGCGTCGTCATCAAACGATCCGAATCGGCCTCGGCCACGATCGCCGCCATTCGGGGAAATCGGCGGGCGAGGGCCACGGTGGTCCATGCCTGGCCGGCATACGACGGCCAATCGTCGGGCACGATCCTGACGACATCGCCGCCCCCGCACGGCTCGTCCATTGTGGCATAGTCCTGGTCGATACAGACGACCGGATCGACGAGGTCCAGCGGCCGCAGGGGCAAGCCCGCGTTCGCTGGGAGCTGAGCGAGGAGCCTCTTCGCCGTCGTACTTCCCCCGAGTTCCCAGAGCAGGGATTCGATTCCGGCCCGCCACCATCTCTTGCCGAGGAAACCGCGAAGAACGCCCTGATAAGCGGCCGGCTCGAAAAACTGGCCGAGGTCGCCCTTCATGGCCGCCACCAGGGAGGCGTGGGTCACCCTGAGCCGGACCGCCAGGTGGTGTGTATCAAACAGGAAGCAGGGATAGGGCAATATGCGATGCAAAACCCAGCGGACGAAGAGAAGCCCGTGGTTGCGGTGCGCCACTTCGGAGACAGGCGGGCGGCACTGTGCGACGTCGCGAATCGCGGCATTGATCCAGCCGGGCGTATCATCGCTTTCCGGGTCGGGCAATGCCAGCAGCTTCCTGACTTCTATCTCGATGGCCCCTCGGTCTTCGTACGGCCAGGACTCGGGAAGCGACCGGATGGCGTTCGCCAAAGACGCTACTTGGGGGCCGACGGCTGAGGGATTTCCCTTGATGAAGACCCACTCAAGGTTGTGGGTACGGGCCAGCAGGTGGGCGCGAGGCTCGGCGGGGGTGAGCGAGAACATGCGTGCCTCGCCGGTATGAATCGCGAACCCCGTGGGCCGATTCAAGCGATTCGCGTGTTCCCGTAGCACCGCTGCAAGCGCCATGCCATTGATGGGCTGTAGAGATATCTCCGTCACCTTACTGCGACCCGGCCAGTCGCTGATATCGTAGTCGACCAGGACCAGGTCGACGTCCTCGAGCATCTCCAGGTCGACGCTATCAGGGTGTTCGACCCGAGCGTCCACGCCCTCGGCGAATCGAATCGCCCCGTTTTGTTCATCCGGCCGGTCATCTACTACCAGCACCCTGGCCGGCGTGGCGGGGCCCGGCGAACATTCGATTGGGTGGCTACTCACTGATTATCCTTCACGTCGTGGAACTGGACTTCGACGGCAGTGGCGAAGCCAACGGAAGGCGGGACGAACCGGACTGTGGCTCCATATTGCTCAAGGATGTCCCTGGTAATCGTCAGCCCTAGTCCCATGCCTTGCCCCAGGGCGCTGTCGACCTCGGCCGTCGTCGACTCGAACGGCCGAAACCATCGCTCTGATTCGCCGAGGTCGACCGCCGCGCCGGAATTCTCGATAACGACCGTTTGCCTGCCGCCATCGGACGAGCCACGCGCGAGGATCTCGCCGTCCTCAGCGGCGGCCTTCACCGCGTTCGTCAGCAAATTCGAGAATACGACGGTGAGCTCGGCCGGGAACATCGGGGGCGACTTGAGCCCCTTCGGTATCTCATTTCGCAGGCGAATACCCCTGCGATCTATGGCCGGCGCTACGAGCCTCGTCGCGGCGTCGAAGCGGTCGCCGAGAGGCTGCCTGCTGCGTCGCCTCCTCGCGTCCGTGGAGGTAATCTCGACCATGTAGGCGGCCTGACGTTCAATCTGTCTCCTCAGATCGCCCGCATCCTTGTAGATGGGAGTCAGCTTTGAACGGACGGATGTCGGGAGGCTGCGGTCCTCGCGGAGCCGTCCGAGCGATTGATAGACGGCCGTGGCGCTCCCGAGCATCCCGTTGATCTCATGTACGAAGCTGGCCATCTGGGTGCCAAGGGAGGAGAGCACGCGAGACATGGCGGCGGAGTCCTCGCTGCTTTCGGCCGCGCGGATCACTTCGGCGGCGGCCTTCTGCGTCACCACGAGCCTGTCAGCGATCTTCGTCGTCTCCAGGTCATTCCTCTTGGTCAGCGCGTCTCTGGCCTCTCGCAGCCCCTCCATGAGCGACGATTTGGCCGTCTCAATCGCCTCTGAGCGCGGCGGTAGGGTGGCCGGAGAGAGAGGGGTGTCGGCCCCCGTAGGCGAGAGCCTTGCGGAGGGGCCGTCGCCACCCTTTTTCTGAGATGGATTCTCCCGGCGGGCGGCCGCCCGCGTCCGGGTCGCCAGGTCGAGGGCACGCTTCACAATGTCGACGAGGACGTCATAACCCTTCTCGGCGACGAACCCTTCTCTGTTGACCAGCATTCGAAGTGTCGGAGCGTCGTCCTGGGTCAGGAATACCGCGCCGGTATAGGAGTTGTTCGGCAGCACGAAAAGCTGCCAGTCTCCCGCGGTGCCGCTCTCACCGGCGACCATACTCTCGGTGATGGGATTTTTATCCCAACTTCGGCGTGCCGTGTTGGCGTCCAGGCTCAGCCAGTCATCGCCCCGATCCCCATATGGAAGGACTCGAAACCCTTCGAGATAGACGCGAATACCGCTCGTTTGGTGTGCCCATCCGCGGACCAGTTTGTCCACGATCAGGCGCGAGCGAATGAGTATCCGCGCCTGGAAAAACGGTCCCGATTCGGGATCCGGGTGTGGGTGCGAGAACTCACGCCGAGTTGCAGCAGGGTTTTCCTTTTTTGTGGATAATGTCGGAGAAATTGCGTACTTGACCGTCCGTTTATCCGACTTGCAGTCAATCTCTACCACCCATCGGGCATGGGTCAGGAGCACTTCCCAATAATTGTCGCCTTCGCTGAAATCGCCTTCGAGGTCGACCGAGCATCCCGGGTCCTCGCTCGACGCATCCCTGAGCTGAGGCCTGCCGAATAGGAGTTGATCCCCGAACAGCTTGCTCGGCAACGCCTCCGTCAGGATCGATGGAGGCTGGAAAGAACGGCATTCGGCGATGAATCTGGCCCTCTCCCTCTCGTCCCACGGTCGCCTAAGTTTGCTGAGCGAGATCGTCGTCCCGGATGGAGCGGGCCGAGTTCGCTTTACGCTTTCGAGCGTAATTTCATCCACGAGTTCATTCAGGGTCGTTCGGGATTCGATCTTCTCCCAATCGATCGATGCCTTGATCGCCTCCTTAGCCGTTTGTCCGGGATTTCCTCGCACAGAATCGACTTCCATGAGCATGGCGAGCTTATGTGCCGCCAGCCGCCCAATACCCTTGGAGCCCGTCACCCGACGTCGATAGAAGTCAGACCGGCGGTCGATCTCCTTGAATCGTGAAGCAATTCGAAGGAAACCAAGGCGGAACCGCTCTTCATCCATGCCACAGCCATTGTCGCGGATCACGACCCTCCCTCGGGCCCTATCGGCCAAATCGGCCGCAGTAACCACGACATGTGTAGCATCTGCATCGTAGCAGTTCTTAATCAACTCCAGAAGGGCCGTGGAATCCCGGCCGACGAGCAGTTCGCCGAGCTCTCGGAATACATGCGTATCTACAGTAAAGGACAAGCTTTGGGGCATTACTTGCGTCCAGAATCCGGCTACTGCTCATCCCGCGTTGATTCACAACGAAGGATACCTTATAGAACTCGGTCGTGATACGCGCGACCAACTCTGGCGGCAGAATGGGACTACCTACACGAATGACTGGACGCCTAGCCCGGTGGCCCGACTACTACGACCTCGTTGCTACCCGAGTCGAAGCGACGGTAGGAGGTTCGGGGAACGAGCGCCATATGCTACTCAAGGCTGAATCAGGGTGGGTTCGATGTGGCGTTTGGTATGGCTTCCTGGCGGATCCCGATGGGGCTGTGATCAGAACTCTGATCGTCGAGATCGTCCTCGTTCGCAAGCCTAGGCGGGCCACTAGGGGTTTCGAAGCATCTGGCTTGATCATCGTAGACGAACTCAGTTTTCCGGAGCTGGGGTTCGACGCACCCCATGGATAGGTATGGACACCTGCGAATAGCGGTGCCGAGTGTCACTCGCTTGTGGCAAGGCCAGCCTCTGCTTCGACACACCGCCGCCTCGGCGGTCGGCCTGGGCGAGCGGGGATTTTAAGTCCACTGTTTCTCAAACAGCTGCCTCGGTGATAGTCCGAGACGAGGTGTAGGGGCTTAGCTCAAGCTTTCACATCCAGCCGAGGGCTTGGAGTCCTGCTGCGGCCGTCTTCGTTCGACAGGGCAGGCGGAGGGGCGTCAAGGTAGGCGTTCGTGTAGGCGTCGCGGAACCGCTCGACGGCCGCGGCCGTCGCATACGACTCCATGGTCGGATCGCGGGTCCCAAGGCTGTCCAACCTTCGCTCGATCCGGTCGAGCCACGTCTAGCCAGCTTCAGGGATTGAAGCAGGTACAGGGGACAGCTGGGGAAAGGATCCTCGGCAGAGGCCCGTTCAACATTATCAAGTCCATGAGCTGGTTCTGGCTCTAACCTTATTCTGGCCCGAGGCTCTGGAATAAGGCCCGTCGGCACCTCAAATCCGGAACTCGATGGGGATGTTGTCAAGGAGTGCGGCGGGATGGATCGCGCCCCATTCCGCGCGGGCGAGGGCCTTTCGAGTCGAAGGGCTCAGCGGAAGCCGCCAGCGATCGACGAAGTAGCGGCCCAGGTCGCGGCCCGCGGCCGTCGAGGCCGCCACGTACCATATGAGGCCTTGTCGCAGGGCACCCTCGGGTGAGTCCGGAGTAACCTCGGGGCACTCGCCGAGGACGCGATAGAAGCGCCGGAGCCAGCGGTCGCCTCCGACCTCGCGACGCAGCCGCATCATGGCCGAGGCGTATATGTCGGTCTGGTTGGCCGTCAGGTTCGGATGCCGGCGGTCCTTCTCGCCGAGGCCCCCCTGCATGGTGAACGCCTTGAGGAAGGTGAGGTCGGTCTTTTCGATCTGGCCCTCCAGGGTCTCGATCCATTCCAGCGCCCCCTGGTCACCGGGCGCGACCTCAAGCTTCAGGACTTCCATGCAGACGTGCCGCATGAACACGGCGAAGCCGGTGCCGAACTGGGAGTGTCGGTCGCCGAAGACGAAGTAGTTCCGCCCCATCTCATAGAAGTAATAATTTTTGAATGCTTTGGGGCTCTGGACGGCCAGCGGATAGTCGTCGGCGTAGAAGTGGATGACCTCGATGCCGGTCTGGCCCAGGTAGCCGCAGCCCCCGCCGCAGGTCAGCTCTCCCGGGACCGCCGCGATCGTCCCCCGGCCGTCGATGTGGTGGAACAGCCTCGGAACCTCGCCGACGAAGTCGGCATAGACCGCCCATCCGGCGTCGAGTCGCGACACGAACTCGGCGATAATGCTGCGGTCGAACTTCAGCGAGTCGGTCAGCAGCGCGATCCGGCGACCGATCCAGGGGAACATCCAAGTGCTGACCCGCTTGGCGTCCCACTTCGCCGCATCCATCGCCATGGGCCGGTAGTCGAACGGTTCCCCCGGCCGGATCAGCTCCTTCGCCGTGGCTGCTCGCCGCGACTTCTTCTTCGCCGATTTCTGCACGCCCGGATCCTGAGCAAGCAACAAGCCGGACACTGTCAAGAAGTCGCGGCGCGTGGGATATCCCATTGAAGTACTCCGATTCGTTATTCCACGAGAGATCGGGCCTTCTGATGCGAGCAGTCAGCACTAAACGCGATGAAACCACCGCTCGGCGTCTTTCAGATCTACTCGCTATGATCCTCGTGGCTCCCCCGTCGCCTGACAAGGTCCCAGCCCCTCCACACGCGTGTGCGACACGTATTGCCTGTAGAATCCCATACATTGAACAATGGTGCCGACGGAAGAAGCAAGAAGTTGACAATAAAAAGAAACAACTGGAATCAAACGGGATCCGAAGGTTGCATTCCAGTGGTGCTCGACCTGCCGTTTGTCTTTTGCGAAGCTGGGTCACCGAGGGCACTCGCTAGGTCGTCGGGAAGCTCGCTCGCCTTGATCCTCCACAGGTCGTCCGTGGAGATCCGCAGGATTTCGGCGTCCCCCTTCAGCGTCAAGAGCGGGGTCACCAGAAGAGCCTTCGTCTGGTCACCCCCGGCGTAGAGGTCGGGATGCCTCGCAAGCATGTCCCTGGACGATGACGTGACGAAGTGCGGAGCGGGCGGATGCTCGCCGGCTTCAAGGACCTCCCTGGACTGCGACAACGCGGAGGAACATCGATCAGCCCTCCGAGGCGTCCAAGTCCACCGTGAACTGACCCACGTCGGCCGGGTCGAAGCAGACGATGTGATCGTCGCCGTAGCCGCCGGTGCCGGCCTCGGGACAGGTCCACAGGCATCCCTGGTAACGCACGAACCGCTTGACCGGCTCACGCCAGTCGAGGAACGAACAGAGGGCGTCGGCGAGCGTTTGGGAGGCCGCATCGTAATCAGCCCGCGCGAGGTCGTGGCCTTCGCCTTCCAGGTGCAGCCCCCACGATTCGGCCGCCTGCTTGTAAACCTCGATGGCCGCGATGACGTCGGCCGACTCGGTTCGCTTCGTGGGAGTGGAAAGTAGGCGTGGGCCGGGGGCGCTTGCGGGGGGAGTGCTCATTCCGGATTGCCTTTCGTCTTGCGGGTGGCCTTCATCCTCTTGGCCATCTCCTCTTGCTCCATCTGCGCCAGCACGGGCCGGAGGATGGCGCTGAGTAGTTCAGTCATGCTCTCGTCGCGGTAGGCGGTCACGATGCGCGCCGACTCCACGACGTCCATTTCGAGTTTAACGCTCAGCGTCCGGGGCTTGTCACCAGCCATCGGCGTTTGTTCCAGCAGTGCCGCCATCGTGCGAAGTCTCCACAGTGGCCATCGTAGCAAACTACACCGCCCGACACTGGAATGATACGCAAGTCCACCATCGGTAGCAATCGAATAAATAACACTTTGCTACTTGACTACGGTAGCAAAGTAGCTAGGATATGGTTGTCGGGTCGAGAAGGCCCGGAAACGAAAGCGGGCCGGGGTGGTGCTGGTAACACCGTCCCCGGCCCTTGGAAAGCGCCTACGCGAATAGGAGCCTACCATGTCTCAACATACCACTCTGGACAAGATCGCCGCTTCCCTGACCGTCTCCCTGGACAGCACGAAGACTCTGGCCGCCGCCGAGAGCCGTTGCGGCTCGATCGCCGCTCTCGGACTCATCACGGCCGTCGAGAAGGCCCTGGACGACCTGACGGCCCTCCGCATGACCTCCCTGCGTGACGAACTGCTCGCGCCCCCCCCGATCGCCGGGAACTGCGACGACCACGAGGAGATCAGCGCCGATTTCCTCCGGGATCCGCTGAGCTGGCCCGACGATTCGGATCTCGTATACTTCAGCCCGCCGCACGTCTTCGACTACGCCGACGCCTCCCAATGGGACGCCTGGACCGACGCCGACCGCTGGGCTCCGACGCCCCTCGAGGTCTTAGCCCGCGGCTTCTCCGACGCCGAGGCCGCCCGTTCTGACGCCGACTGGGACGATCTCTACAACGCCGCCTATCCTGACCTGATGACCGACGCCGACCTGATGGCTGCAGGGCTGGCCGTCGGCTGACCTCCGACGTCGCCGCGGCCGGGGATGGTCCCCGGCCGCTCGTCTCACTGCCTACGAGTCGGAGGGTTCTGTGATGGCGACGCAAGTACGCGCCCTGAGCGGCCGCTGGTGGCAACCGCTGACCGAAGATCAAAAGCAGATGGCCGAGCGATACGCCTGGTTGCCGCGGAATGTGGCTTCCTGGTTCATGACCCGGTGGTCGTCCCCTGAAGACCGCGAGGCGCACGGGACTATGGGACTAATCTACGCGGCTTCGAGCTTCAAGCCGGAGAAGGGATTCGGCTTCTACGGATACGCGACGTTCTGCATCAAGGCTGAGATCACCTACGCCCGCGCCCGCGGGCTGGAAGGCCTGGTCCGAGTCCCTCGGAAGGCCGAAGAGGCGGGGCTCGGGGTGCAGGTCGTCTGGGGGTCGACGTCGATCGGCGTCGACGGTTCCGACCTGCTCTCTGCGATCGAGGATCGGAGGGAAGGTCCGAGGATCGACTCCGAATCGCGGATCCGGTTCCAGCGCGCCGTCCAGTCGCTCCCGGCCCGCCAGCGTCGCGCGGTGCGGCTCCGCTACATCAAAGGCATGCGACGAAAAGACGTGGCTCGCGAACTCGGCGTCTCGACTCGCTATACGAATCGCCTGATACAGGAAGCGCTCCAACGACTGTCCACGTCTCACAGCCTGGCCGAACTGGCTTCCTGACAAACACCCGCCGTCGCCCGGCCTCACGCCGGGCGGCATAACCCGCACATTAAGGCTGAGAGCATCGGAGGGGATCAATCAGATGGGAAGCGTCATCGAGAGCTGGCGGACGCCGAAGACGTCGCGCGACCTGGGCCGGGCGGTCGAACTGTTCATCCGGGACGGGCTGGGGATCATGCCGGACGAACTTGAACGGAGCCGGTGGGGGATCGAAGCGATGGTGGACCTGGAGGACGGTCCGGGGGCCATGGTGATCGTCCAGGACCGCGAGGCGACCGGCATGAAGTGGGTATACCTCGACGAGGATCAGCAAGCCTTGCTGGACGCCTGGGAGGCCGCAGGCGAACCTCCGGTCGAACAGGTCAACTTCCGCCTCGACCTGGGCGGGCCGCTCTCCCCCGAAGCGGAGGCCGCCGCCCGCGCCGTCATGGCCGGGAAGGTTTGCGAGGAGATCGGCTGGACCCCGGACGAAGTCGCCGCGATGCGGAAGCGGAATTTCCCCGACATCCTGGAGCGGGTGGATTCGAAGCGGCACACCGGCAGGACCGGGCCGCCAACCAACTCCGCCGAGCTGGCCGAGGCGGTCAAGGCCTGCCTGAAGGCGGCATACGGCCTGGTGGCGACCGGCGACGATTACTGCCTCGAGGTCGACATCGCTCCCTACGGCGTCCTGCGGATGGTCGTGGGCAAGCCGGAAGACTTCGAAGCGAAGCCGGTTCAGCAGGCCGAGGCCGCGTCCACGGATGAGGTGCAGGCGAAGACGCCGATGGGCCGGCTGCTGGCAGCCGCGTTGGAGATCTATCACGACCCGGGCACCATCGGGGATCGCCAGGGCTGCATCGACAAGATCCTGAACACGATCGTCCGGTTGGCCCACGGCTACGCGGCCGACGCGGTCCCCGCGGAGAGCAGAGCCGTGAGATTCGGCGGCACGACCGTCCTCGTCGAACCAGAGGACTTCGACGGGGACGTCGAGCGGGTACACGTCATCGACGACGCCGACACGAGCAACCTCGGCGATGAGGATGAGGCCGAGGACGCAGACCGGTTCGTCCCGGCCCACAACTGACCCCGATGCTGCCAGCAGGCACGGTCCCGGCTCCAGCCAGGGCGATAGGGAGCCGGTTGACCGACGGTGGAAGTGATCGTCCGGCCACGTATAATCCAGTTCACCGGGTGGCGTCGACGGGTTCGAAACCGTCAACGCCCGACGCGACCTCCGGCCGGCGCTCTCCCTGGGGCGTCGGTCGGAGTCGGCCCGTGCCAGGGAGATAGATGCCGATGTCTGACGCGCACGCGCCTCGTCTAGTTGCTCTGCCTGATGGTAGGCCGCTCGATATCCTGCCTCCTTCGTGGGAGTTGAGCGAGGCTCTGTGCGACCTCACGGAGACATCCCTTCCAGGTGAGCCATGGGAGAAGGCCCTGACGGTTATGAACACCGTGGTAACTCACTGCGTTGACATATCGGACATTTCCACCGCCGGCATCGTCAACACGAGGGCGGACGACCTGCGCCCCTACGTGGGCGGCCCATGTCGCTGGCCTGAGATCGTTCGTGCCATCGTCGCGACATGGCCTAACTCCGGCCCTTGGAGTCACTGGCGAGCGTTTGTTCGTGTATGCGTTGCGGTCTACGTCGAAAACACGCAGCCTCCACTTTGGACGCTGGATCCCGAGAAGCTCAGGCAGAGCGAGGAAGCGGACGGCACCCACGAAGCTGACACCTGGCTGAATTCCGCCAATCCCTCCGCGCTCTCGGCCTCCGCGCTCGCCACGCCGACTTCGACGCCGACGAAGCCCCCTCGCAGACGCGGAAGGCCTAAAACCGCCGCCAGCCAGAAGGACTGTCGGATAGAGCAGGCTTGGGAGAGCGGCCAATATGAAAATCTTGTGGATCTAGCCAACGCGTTTGGGATGACTGTGAAAGCCGTCAATGCGGCGCGTGGACGAGTGAGATGGCATCGGAGGAAGCCGGAGTAAATTCCCCGTCAAGGCCCGTTGATTTACTCCGGCGCTTTTTTTCATGCGAGTCACACGCGGTCAAGTACTGGAACACGCAGTCTCGGTCCCGGAGCAATTCGCCGCCGATCGCCGGAGTAAATCAGGAACTCCGAAGCGGCCCTTACACTTCACCCGACGAAGGAAACAGCACCACAAACGACACCCGACGAGACCCACCACCATGAACGCCGTCTCTGAATTCCCATCCGCTCTGCTCACCGTCGAGCAGGTCGCCGAACGCTTGAGCGTCAGCACGCGGACAGTGTTTCGGATGGCCGCGTCCGGCGAGTTTCCGTCGGGCTTCCGCGTCCGCAATCTGCGTCGTTGGCGGTCGAAGGACGTCGACGAGGCCATCGCCCGCATGGCGAGCCGGCCGGCCCGCTGAGCGCACGGAAAAGCGGCGAAGGCGATCCACCGCCCTCGCCGCCTTGTGAGTCTCCCAACTCAAGCAGGATCCCAGCCACGGGATAGGAAGAAGTATACGATGGAATTTCTGCGCCGTCAAGAATCAAATATTGAACACAATATAATACCAAAACTGCAAATCGACGTCTGCCCGACGTGCGGCCGGTTCCATCCCCGCCGCCGCGCCCGCCGCTGCCCCATCTGCTCGAGGCCCTCGAAGCTCGAGGGCGCGTCCAGGGGCTGCGAACGCTGGTACTGCGCCGACTGCGACGTGATCTTCGAGAGCGACGTCGCTTCGAGGAGGGGCCGTCGATGAGCACGGCCGAAAAACTCGCCGCCACGGAATGGGCGGCCGGCGTGCCCCCGGATCAACAAGGGCCGGCGGTCCTGGCGATGATGCGGGGCGAGGGCGACCCGACGTCGGCCGACTCGTGGGGGCCGCTGCGGCTGGCCGATCGGCCGGCCGCGGAGCCGTTCCCTCTGGAGGTTTTGCCGCCCGCCGCCTGTCGCCTCGCGGTGGAAGGCGCGAAGTCGATCGGCTGCCCGGTCGACTTCGTCGCGGGGGCGGTCCTGGGCGTGGCCGGCGGCGCGATCGGCCGTTCCGCCTCGCTCCTCGTCAAGCCCGGCCACTTCGCCTCGGCGTCCCTGTTCGTCGCGATCATCGGGCCGCCCACGTCGGGCAAGTCCCCGGCGCTGGACCTGGCCGCGGGCCCGATCCACGCCATCGACGCCGACCTCGCCCGCGCCTACGAGGCCGACGACCTCCGGTGGAAGGCGGAGTGCAAGGCGATGGGGCCCAAGGCGAAGGAGTCGGAGCTGCCGCCCCGCCCCCGGCCGCGGCGGATCGACGTCGACAACTTCAAGCTCGAGAAGCTGCCGATCCTGCTGCGAGACAACCCCCGCGGCCTGCTCGGGATCAAGGACGAGTTGTCGTCCCTCATGGGCTCGTTCGGCGAGCACAAGGGCGGGCGCGGGACGGACAAGGAGGGCCTCCTCACGGCCTGGTCGGGCAAGAAGATCATCAAGGACCGCGTGGGCGACGACAACGGCGTGCCCGTCCGCTCGCCCCATCCCTGCCTGTCGATCGTCGGGGGGACGACCCCCGGCAACCTGCCCAAGTTCGTCGACCCCAACTCGCCGGACGACGGGTTCATCGAGCGGTTCCTCTTCGTCTACCCCGAGCCGATGGGGATCCCCGAGGTCGAGGACGAGGACGGCGTCTCCGACGCCGCGGCCGACGACTGGAGGGCCCTCGTCGGCCGCCTCTGGGCCCGCCCGATGAACGGCGAAGTCTCGTTCGTCGCCCGCATGACGCCGGAGGCGAAGGCCGCGCGTAAGCGGCTGCGGCGGGGCCACGCCCGCGAGATGAACGACCCCGGCTTCAACCCGTCCCTCGCATCCACGTGGGGGAAGCTGTCCGCCTACGCGGACCGCCTGGCCCTGGTCCTCGGCCTCATGGATCACGCCGGCGATCCCACGGCCGACCCCTTCGACGTCCCCGACGTCGCGGAGCGTCACGTCCTCGACGCGTGGCGGCTCGCGGCCTACTTCAAGAGCCACGCGCGGCGGGCGCACGGCGACGTGTCCCTGGACCTGCCGGGGGCCGAAGGCAAGGCCGTCGACGCGATCGTCCGCTGGGTGAAGTCCAAGGGGATCCGCACGTTCAGCGAACGCGACGTCAAGCAGGCCCGGGACTGGATCAAGCAGGACGCCCTCGACGCCGCGTTGCTCCACCTCGCCAAGATGAACGCGATCCGCCCCGCGAAGGCACCGTCGGACGGCTCCAAGGGAGGCCGCCCCAAGGGCCCCGTCTTCGACGTGAACCCCGTCCTGCTGCCCGCCCCGACGCCGTGAATAGGCCCTCTCGGTCGAAGTGGGAGGGGTTTTGAAGGTGTCGAGGGGAGTTTTGAAGGGGTTTTGAAGGAAATCGACTTTCGACGATCGGTTTCCTAACTCGCTTTGCAGAAATACCTTGTGTCGCAGCAATCGCGTTTTGAAGGTTTTGAGGGTTTTGAAGGCCCATAGGTATGTTGGGAGCCAGCCTCATGCCCTCGACGTCGGTCCCGAAGGTCCCTCGCGAGCGTCTCGATTGGGACGCCATGAAAGGCGGCGTCGATGAAGAGGCTGTGGCGGCCGCATTGCTGGGCGAACCGGCTCGGCAAGACGCTTCGGGCCTCTGGTGGGTGTGCCCGTTCCACCCCGACCGCAACCCGAGCTTCGTCGTCCGCCACGGCGGGTGGAAATGCTTCGGATGTGGGGCGCGTGGGGACGCGGTGGACCTGGTCATGCAGCTGGAGGGCCGTCTCTTCCCCGACGCAGCCAGGCGGGCCGTCGAACTCTCGGGGGGCTTCGGGACGTTCGAGCCGTCGTCCTACCGCCCCAAGGTCGTGCAAGCCGCCGCGCGGCCCCCGGCGAGTCCGTCCGGGCTCCCCGCGGGCGAGGCCGCCAGGGTCGTGGAAGCGGCCGTCGCACGGCTCTGGACGCCGGCCGGGGCCGAGGCTCTCGCCTACCTGCAACGCCGCGGCCTGGAGGACGAGACGATCCGCTCGGCCCGGCTGGGGTTCGCAGATCCGGTGATGGTCCCGACGAGGGACGGCGACCGGACGTTCCGGGCGTCGGGGGTCGTCGTCCCATGGTTCGACGGGGGCCGGCTGGCGTTGGTCAAGGTCCGCCGCCTGGACGACGGCCGGCCGAAGTACGTCGAGGCCTACCGGGCCGCCCCCGGGACCTTCCCCTCCCCGGAGGCGATCCGGCCGGGCCGCCCCCTGGTGATCGTCGAGGGCGAGTTCGACGCGATGCTGCTGGACCAACTGATCGGCGACTTCGCGAGCGTCGTCACGCTCGGCTCGGCGTCGTCGAAGGTCGACCCGGGCGTCCTGGCTCGGCTGCTCCGGAACCCTCGCTGGTACGTCGCCCACGACGCGGACCCGGCCGGGGAGGCGGCGGCCGCGCCCTGGCTGAATCTCGCGTGGGCCGCCCGCGTCCGGCCGCCTACCCCGGCGAAGGACTGGACCGACGCCCACGGGCTGGGATGCAACGTGGTCCGCAACCACTGGCTGCGAGCGATCCGGGAAGCCCCCCGGCCCACCTGGGGCGAACTGGAGTCCTGGAGCTGGGGCGAATCGAGCGAGGTCGAAGACCTGGAAGGTTGGAATTGACTCAGATCCGCGAAGCGGTGAGAACCCACGAACTAGAGCGACGAACGATCGGGTTGCACCAGGAGCGGAGGAGTCAACGGGGACTGGCTCCGCAGCGCAGCGAAGGTGGCTGTCCCCCTTGGCTCCGAAGCGGCCTCGGGGATGCCCGGAGAAAGGGGACAGGCACCCGGCCGCCAGGTTGATACCAAGAGCCGAGGCTCTCGCGCCGGGAGCCAGTCCCCTTTCTCCTCCGCCGTGGGCAATTCAAGCGGTCGCCGCTCTAGACACAGGAGGCCGAACGATGGCCAGTTTTCGAAAGAAGGGCAGGAACTGGTACTTCACGTACACGAACGCCGCCGGGAAGCGTTCCGAGGTCAAGGGCTGTCCAGACAAGCGAGTCACGGAGCAGATGGCCGCAGCCGCTGAGGCGGAGGCCTCCAAGGTCAGAGCGGGCCTCGTCGACCCCCGAGACCTGGCTTTGAGGGAGCACGGCCGAAGGCCTCTGGGAGAGCACATCGAGGCGTGGGGGAAGTCGCTCGTCGACTCCGGCGGGACCGACCGCCACGTCTCGATGTCCCTGTCTCGCGTCCGGCGGCTTTCCGCCATCGTCATGGGGGCCGGCGCCGCCGAGACGGAGTATCCACGGCGAGCGACCGCCGCCGACCGAGAATCCAGGGACCTGGCTGTATCCGAGCGGTTGGAGGCCGGGCGGCTCTCGGATCTGACCGCCGAGCGCGTGCGGTCGGCCCTGGGGGCTCTCAAGTCCCGCGGGATGTCCCTCCAAAGCCTCAATCATCATAGGGCCGCCGTCCGATCGTTCGACATCTGGTGCCTCGACACGCGACGGACGCGGGAGGCTTCCCTTCGTTCGGTCAAGGGCTTCAACGCCGAGGAGGACCGTCGCCACGATCGGCGGACCCTCGGGGTCGAGGAGCTGCGTCGGCTCATCGAGGCCGCCAGGCTCGGTCCCGTCGCGTTGGGCGTGGCCGGCTTGGCCCGCTCGTTGGCCTACCGGCTCGCGGTCGCCACGGGCCTCCGCTACTCGGAAATCCGGAGCATCCGGCCGGCGTCCTTCGACTGGTCGTCGACCCCCGCCACGGTCGACGTGACGGCCGCCTACGCCAAGAACGGCCGATCGGCCACCCAGACTCTCCCTCACGACCTGGCGAGCGACCTGCGGCCCTTCGTGGAGCAGGGGCCCCAGGGGGAACCCGTATTTCCGCTGCCGGCCGACAGAGGGGCGGAGATGCTCCGGGTCGACCTGGAGGCCGCAGGCATCCCTTACGTCGACGAGGCTGGACGCTACTTCGACTTCCACAGCCTGAGATGTCAGACCGCGACCATGCTGGACGCCGCAGGGGTGACTCCCCGGGTCGCTCAACGGATCATGCGGCACAGCACGCCCGGCCTGACCGACCGCTACACCCGGCCCAGGGCCGAGGACGTCGAACGGGCCGCCCTCTCGATGCCGAGTTTGAGGCCCGGAAAGGGTGGTGACGGAGAACCCATCAATGATCCCCTTTCCGCGTATTTGCCGTGCGCAGGGGACGCTGCCGGTCTCACCCCGTCCCATGCTGACAAGAGGACGATTTCGGATGAGCAACCGAGCATGAAGCTCGGACCCAGTAAAACAAGGGCTTCTGACGCTCCTTGTCCTACGGGGTCGGCTTCTGTCGCGAGTGACCGGGCTGGGACTCGAACCCAGGACCAACGGATTAACTTACCTCATCGGCTCTCGCCGACCGCCGCCCTTCCGAAGGGAGGAGCGGGTTGAAGGTCTGGACTATATCTTCGCCGTCGCAGGCGTGCCGCGTTTAGTCTCTGAGGCTGATGCCGAGGATCCCCCGGCGCCTTGCCTGCTGATGGCCCAATCCCCTCGCTTTTCGAACCGTCACGTTCGCCGTCGCCGGCCGCGTTGTGGTGCGAGTGGCTCTCAGGGCGTTCCAGCAAATAGCGGCATTCACTCGTCGCGGTTCGGTTTCTTCCCGCGCGAGGCTCCTATTGTGCGGCAGAAATCCGGCCGCCTTTGAAGTCCGTTGCTCTACCGACTGAGCTACCCGGTCGTGAGTTGTCAAAGACCCCACCAGAGTACGTTCTGAGCCCTGGTTCGTCCAGCCCTGCGATTCAGGAACCGGCCGGCTTCGTCGTTCGGACGAGACGCGCGATGAAACGGGTCTCGCAATCGTGGAGCTGCGGCCAGAGCTGGAGCGTGCCCGGCGTGTCGTCCTCGTCCAGGGGGTGCGGGAACGGGTCGAGGCGGAAATCCGAATGCTCCTGGAGGAATTCCTCAATGAGCTTGGACGTCTCGCGGAGGGTGGCTGTGCCCACGGTATAGACGATGACGCCGCCGGGCTTGACCGCCGCCGCGGCCAGGTTCAGAAGCTGCTTCTGACGCTCCGCCAGCTCGGCGAGTTGATCCTTCTTGACGATCCAGCGCACCTCCGGGTGCCGCCGCCACGAGCCCACGCCCGAGCTGGGTGGGGAGACGAGAACGCCGTCAAACGTGCCGGGCTTGCCGGGGGCGTGGCGGCCGTCCCAGGCCTTGGCGGCGACGTTCCGGTACGGGGTCTTCCGGAGCTTCAGGGCCGCCGAGCGTCGGGCCGGCTCGTGCTCGAAGGTCGAGATGATCGTCCCCTTGCCGCGCATCTCGTCGGCGAGGCCGAGGGCGAGAAGGCTGGAGCCCTCGCCCAGATCCCACCAGCGCTCGCCGGGATCGGGGTCGCAGACCTTCGCGACGGCTTGAGAGCCCAGGTCCTCGACGATCAGCGAGCCTTCCAGGAACGATTCGATCGGCCGGAGGTCGGCGTCGCGATCCAGTCGGGCGGCGGATTCGAGCTTACGCTGGATCCAGGGCTTGTGGCCCGCTTCGCGCAGTTCGTTCCAGACGTCTTTCGCTGGCTTGCCGCGCACTGCCGTCCACAGACTGGGTGGAGCCTGAACGGCGTGCAGGAACGCCAGACGCCGGAGCTTGGGCGATTCGTCGCCGGGAGGCAGGGGGAGTTCGTCGCGAAGCCAGGCGGGGAAGAGCATCCAGGGGTCGGCGGCCACGGCGCGGCCGGCGACGAACCGCTTGAGCGTCTCAGCGCGAGCCGTCCAGTTAGGGGCGTCGCCGCCGACGAACAGGCTGGAGTGGAGGCGGGCCGATTTGCTGGCCCAGATCCGCGGGACGGCCGGCAGTTCGGCCGAATCCAGCAGCCAGGCGAGGAGCAATTGCTCCTCGACGTGCACCAGTCGGAGGGGCTCGATCCAGCCCCACCAGCGGACGAGCGACGCCAGCGACTGGTTGATCAGCTTTCGGTCCGACCGCGTGGCCCGCTTGCCGGCGTCTTCCCCCTGCGCCTCGACGATCGCCGATTCGAGACGCTTGCCGTTGTCGAGGACGTCGCGGAGAACCTTAGGCGCGATCGCGGCGATGAGAGCCGCCAGCGCCGGCATCGTCTTGCCGCGAGAAGAGGTCTGGTGTCGAGGTTCAGGGCGAGCCTCAGCCCGTTCCGCCGGCGGGCGAGACTTCGGCTTCGGGCCGGTCGAGGAGGGACCGCGACGAGGGGGACGTGAGTTGCTGCGGGACATGTTCGGAGCGGTCTCGGGAGGGTGGTGCGGAGATTTTGAACGTTGCGACCGCGGCAGATAGGCTCGCCGCGATCGGTTGCGGCCGCTACCGTTTGAGTTCGCGCAGGCATCGGGCGGCGTTGATTTCTTCGTCCTATGTCAGGGGCAAACCAGATGGCGGCGTAACGTGGTTGCTTTGGCCCGGACGCGCGATTGGAAGACCCAGCCAGCATAGCTGGCGCTCTCGCGTGGCTCAAGACGTCCCAACACCGTTCATAACGGCCTGCCTTGGAAATGAAGCTCCCCGCCTCGGTCGAGTGGACCGTGGCGGGGTTCAGATGACGTCGGTTCGCGGCGGGCGATTCTCAAAGGTGCCCGAGGCGACGCCGGATGTTCAGGTCGCCGCCGTCGTTCGACGTGTAGGTCACAACGTACTGGCCGACGCTGTTGATGCTGACCGAGGCGTCCGAGCGGATCCCGGCATCGTATCTCGTGATGTTGTTCGAGGACGAGACCTCGGCGACGCGGACGTGTTCGCTCGTCTGGTCGAAGCCGTTGTAGACGACCACGAACGCACCGCCGCTGCGCTTCAGCGCGACCTTCGGGCTCTCCTCGCTGAAGGAGGTCGCGGCGATCGAGAGCGTGCTGCTCATCACGCCCGTGGAGCTCACGCGGCGGGCGAGGATGTCGTTGTTGCCGAAGGTCTGTCGCTGCCAGGCGACGACCGAATTGCCCGCGTCGTCCATGGAGACGCTCGGCCGTGACTCGAACGCGGTGCTGGTGTCGATGAAGTTGGTCCCCAGCAGTCCGCCCGAGGCATTGTAGCGGTTCATGTAGATGTCGTGATCGTTCGTGCTGTAGGTATGCTCCCACGCGACGTTGAACCGGCCGTCGGGGGTCATCGCAACGCTCGCGCGGTCGTCGGCCGAGGCGGTCACGGCGACGTTGATCACGTTGAGGAGTTGGTTGCTGGAGTTGTACAGCTTGGCGAAGACGTCCGGCGTGTTGTCTCCAACGTAGTTGGTGTCTCGGGTGTAGGCCACCACGAAGTCGCCGCGGGCGTCCATGGCGATCGAGGGGTTGTGCTCCCTGAACGTCCCGGCGCCGACCTGGACGATCCCGCCGACCGGCGTGCCGGCGGCACTGAACCGCTGGGCGACGACGTTGGTATCGCTGCCCACGGTTTGCATCCACGTCACGACGAAGTTCCCACCGGCGTCCATCGCCACGGCGGGCGACCCTTCGTCGAGGCTGCTGAAGCTGACGACGATCTCCGAGCCGACCTTCTGTCCGGCGGCGTTGAATCGCTGGGCGCGGATGTCGTGGTCGGTGGAGCTGAATGTGTCGGTCCAGACCACGACCGACGAGCCGTTGCTCGAACTGGCGTTGGCGGAGCTGAACTGGGCGTTGCGGGTCGTCGTGTTCACGGGGGCCGAGAACTCACTGGCCAGAGACATCAATTGGCGGCCCTCGAGCGATTCAAGCCGGGGACGGTTTTTCGTGCGGGAAAGACGCCGGTCGGATCGGGAAGCGAAGAGGCTCATGGTGAACTCCGGGTGCGAGGTTGGTGAGTCTGAACGCGGCTCGTTGCTCGCGTTAAGGAAAAATCACCAACCAGACGCCGACCGGACACAAACCGAACGAATTCCTGGAGGAAGGTGGGGTGGGACGATGAGCCCTATTCAAATCGCGTGATCACGAGGCTAGACGGAGCTGGGGATGATGAGGGATCGGACCGACCGTTACGACGACTTCGACCCGGGCCGGCCGCCGCCGCGTCCAGGCTTCTTGTCCTGACGACGGGCCGTGCTCCGACCGGGTCGGTAGCCCTGTTTCTGCATTTCGCGTTCGCCGGCCGGCTTGCCCTTCGCCGGGTTGGCGATGGAGTGATAGTGGTCGCCCTGGCCGGCCTCGTTCGCGTGCCGCCGTCGGGCCTCGAGGGCCGCTTTGGGCGCTTGGGCTGGGATCAGGCAGTCGCAACCGCCGCCGATGAGGTCGGCTCGGTCCGCCTTGAGCAGGGCCTCACGAACGAGGAAGTAGTTCTCGGGCTTGAAGAACTGCATCAAGGCGCGCTGGAGCTTGCGGTCGCGGAGGTGCTGGGCGACGTAGACCTCTTCGCCGGTGAAGGGGTCTCGGCCGGTGTAGTACATGCAGGTGGCGATGTCGAAGGGGGCCGGGATGAAGTCCTGGACCTGGTCGGGCTTGTAGCCGTTTTGCTTGAGGAAGACGGCCAGCTCGATCATCGCGTTCAGGTCGCTGCCGGGGTGCGAGGCGATGTAATACGGCACCAGAAACTGCTTCTTGCCGGCCTTGCGGCTGGCCTCGGCGAAGGCGTCGGCGAAGCCGGCGTAGTCTTCCTGGTTGGGCTTCTTCATCAGTTTGAGCACGTTGGAGTCGGTGTGCTCGGGGGCGACCTTCAAGGTGCCGCCGACGTGGTGCCGCGCCAGGTCTTCCAGGTACTTCGGCGAAAGCTGGGCGAGGTCCATCCGGATGCCCGACGCCACGTGGACCTTCTCGATCCCCGGCGTCTCCCGGCTCTTCTTCATCAGGTCGATCAGCGGGCCGTGATCCGTCCCCAGCAGCTTGCAGACCTTGGGATGGACGCACGACAGTCGCTTGCACTTCGCCTCGACTTCGGGCCGCGTGCAGCGCATCTCGTACATGTTCGCCGTGGGGCCGCCGATGTCCGAGACGACGCCCGAGAACTTCGGGTCCTCGGTCATCTTCTTCAGCTCGGTCAGGATCGAATCCTGCGACCGCGACTGGATGATCCGCCCCTGGTGGGTCGTGATCGAGCAAAAGGTGCAGCCGCCGAAGCAGCCGCGCATGATCGTCACCGAATCCTTGACGACCTCGAACGCCGGGATCCGCTGCCCCTTGTACATGGGGTGCGGCCGTCGGGTATACGGCAGGCCGTAGACGCGGTCCATGTCCTCCTGGCTGATCGGCAGGGCGGGCGGGTTGCAGACGACGGCCTGGCGGTCGTGGTACTGGACCAGCCGCTTCGCGTTCAGTGGGTTCGTCTCCATGTGGATCCGCTTGGTCGCTTCGGCGAACTTGAGCTTGTCGGTCTTCACCTCGTCGTAGGTCGGCAGGACGAGGGAGTCGGCCGGCGGGGTCTCGCTGGCGCCCATCGCATAGGCGGTTCCGCGCATGTCGCGGAGATCCTTGACCGTCTCGCCGGCCCTGAGGCGGCGGGCGATCTCGACGATCTGCTGCTCGCCCATGCCGAAGACGACGAGGTCGGCCTTGGAGTCGAGGAGGATCGACCGCTTGACCGTGTCACTCCAGTAGTCGTAATGGGCCAGGCGACGGAGCGAGGCCTCCACGCCGCCGGCGATCACGGGTACGCCGGGGAAGGCTTCGCGAGACCGGTGGGAGTAGGGGATCGTGGCCCGGTCGGGTCGCAGGCCGATCTTGCCGCCGGGGCTGTAGGCGTCGTCGTTGCGGACCTTCTTGTTGGCCGTGTAGTGGTTGATCATGCTGTCCATGTTCCCGGCGCTGACGCCGAAGAACAGGCGCGGACGGCCGAACTGCCGCCAGGGCTCGGCGCTCCGCCAGTCGGGCTGGCTCAGGATCGCGACCCGGAATCCGGCCGCCTCCAGCACGCGGCCGAGGATCCCCATCGCGAAGGCCGGATGATCGACGTAGGCGTCGCCCGTGACGAAGACCACGTCGACGGCGTCCCATCCCCGGGCCTCCATCTCCGCCCGGCTGGTCGGCAAGGGAGGAAGGGCGATCGACACCATCGGCAGCTCGGGAAGCTGCGTCGGGGCCTCGTTGCGTGCGGAACAGGGGGGTGGGGCGATCGCCTGGGGCGTCATGATGTTGCGTCGATGGCTCGGAGATGCGATCAGGGGAATCCTTACATTATGGCTGCCGCGTCAATCCAGGGACAAGCCGAGCCGCCGTCGAAGGGCGACCACGGGATTGGCTTCGGATCGGGTTCGATCGCCTCGGGGATGCAGGCGTTTTGTGGATGGAAGTCATTGTCAGGCATGATTTTGTGGGTTGTTCGAGTTTGGCTTCGTATGGCGAAGACCCGAGCGATTCAGTCCTCGGATCGGGGTGAGGTCTCGGAGTTGGGCGCGGTTGCAAGGTGGGCGGAATCGACCGATCGGTTCTGGCCCCGCGTCTTTGAGCGTTGGGTTCGTTTGGGTCGTGGCCGGGTTGACGGCGGTCGCTGTAAGTTCCATTCGGATATCTGATTAAAGTGAATCATGGGGTCTTTCGCGTTGGCTTCGTTCGACCATTTCGTCGATGATTTCCGTCGCCAGTCCGCTCTGACGAGCTTCCTATCGGATTGAATTCCAAACACGAGCGTCCGCTTTGTCATCGCCGCACCTCCCGGGGACGGCTGTTGTTGGATCTCGTCGCCGCACCCGAGAATGACTTCCTGAGTAGAGGTTACGACCAAGCGGGGATTACTCGACGTAGAAGCAGGGGTCGGGAGTCGAACGAGACCCTACGACCGTCACTCTCCGGCGGGCCTCTCGATTTGACCGGTCTCGCGGAAGCCCGTTACGATGGCGATTCGAGACGGCGGCCGAGACTCGGGCGTCGGCGGGGATGAAGGAGAATGCGGATGAGTCGGTCGCCGGCGCTGGGATTGATCGTATCGATGGCCGTCGCGGCGGTCGGCTGTTCCGAGTCCGAGCCCGAGGGGCCCAAACCGCCTCCCACATTCCCAGGCGTCACGCTCAAGCTGGGCGCGATGGGCGACCCGGCGATTCTGACCGGGATCGCCGCCCAGCGGGGCGAATGGACGGCCTCGCGCAAGGGGGAGATCGAGGTCGCCACCGACGCCGCCCGGACGGCCGATAACGCCGGCGAGCTCGACGTCATCGTCTTTCCCGGCCAGGAGTTGGGGAATCTGATCGATCGCTCCCTGCTCGACGAGATCGCGAACGACGTCGTTCTGCCGCCTGCCCCCTCGGAGGACGTGGAACGGAACGACCGGACGCGTCGATCCGAGGATGAGGAGGCGGTCGGCCTCCGCTATTCGGACATCGCCCCGGCCTACCGCGAGCAGGTGAGCAAGTTCGGCACTCACCGTTACGCCCTGCCGATCGGCGGCTCGACGCTGGTGCTGGCCTATCGCGCTGACGTTTTCAAGGCGGAGGCGAACCTCAAGGCGGCGAAGGAGCAGGGGATCACCCTGGAGCCCCCCGCGACGTGGGACGACCTCGACGCCCTTGCCCGGTTCTTCCAGGGGAGAGACTGGGACGGCGACGGCTCCCCCAATTACGGCCTCGCCGCTGCGCTCGGCAAGGACGCGGAGGGAGTGGCCGACGCGACGTTTCTGGCCCGGGCGGCAAGCCTGGGACAGCATCGCGACCACTACGCGCTCCTGTTCGATTCCGACACCCTGGCGCCCCGGCTGGAGTCGCCGCCGTTCGTCGAGGCCCTCAAGGCTCTGGCCGGCTGGAAGGCTGTCGGACCGCCGGGCGTGGAGTCGTTCGGCGCCGCGGAGGCTCGCGCGGCTTTCCGCGAAGGGAAGGCGGCCATGCTGATCGATCGCGCGGAGAAGCTCGCGGAATGGTCGTCGGCCAGGCCGGTGGCGGTCGCCCCGCTGCCGGGTTCGGATCGAGTTTACGAGCCCATGCGCAAGGCCTGGGAGAAGAGCGGGTCGATCAACCGGCCGACCTATTTGCCGTTCGGCGGCGGCTGGCTGGTGGGCGTCCGCAAGGGGCTCGACCCGGCCAAGAAGGGCGCGGCGCTCGATCTGGCTCTCTACCTCGCCGAGGCCGAGGTCGCCAATCGGATCCTTGCGGAACGGGCTTTCCCCATGCTCTCCGTGCGGGCCAGTCAGATGGGCCGGGGCATCCCCGATCCGACCTCGGCGCCCCACGTCGAGCCGCGAACCTGGTCGGGAGCCGTCTCGCGAAGTCTGATGGCCGAGCGGGTGTTGCCGGGCCTCCGCATCCCTGACGCCGACGGCTACCTCGCCGACCTCTCCGCCGGTCGAGCCGCCGCGACGGCGGGCAAACCGGCCGAGGAAGCTCTGAAGGAGACGGCCGCCGCATGGTCGGCTCGCAGCAAGTCGCTGGGGATCGCCCGACAGGTCTGGCACTATCGCCAGAGCCTCAATGCCCTGGCGACGCTTCCCGAACCGCCTTCGCGCGACAAGTGAGCGTTCGCATCCGCCCCAGCCTCCGGACTCGGGAGACGTCGTCATGAGCGAGCCCGACGCCGACGCGCCCGATTCGATGCTGGGCGGAGTACGCTCCAGATCGGATGAGCCTCTGCTGGCGCTGGAGATCCCCGCCTTCGTCCGTCGCGGGCAGGAACTCGAGGCGATCCTCCAGGGGGTCGACGACCGTTGCCGAAGCAACCGCCGGAAGTTGCTCGACATGGTTCACATGCGGCTCCGCCAGTGGGCGAAGCTGGCGACCGGCCCCGACGACTGGCGCGACGCCTTTCGCGCGTCGATCGCCGATCTCTGGGCGCTGACCAACGCGGACGCTCCCGCCTGGGCTCCATTCCCCGGAACAACGCGTCGGCGAAGGGCCGCGGCCCGCGACCTGATCGCCAGCGTCGAGCGATTCAACGGCCGCTGGGTCGAGTTCGTCGACCGCATGGACCTCCGTCTCACGAACGAGATCATCGAGGACTACAACCGGTTCTACCTCGTTGAGAAGGAATGCGCGGTGGGTTCCTCTCGGCTGGCGGCGATGCACTTCAAGATCGTGCCGAAGGTCACCGTCGCGAAAATCATGGTCGACTTCCCGCCGCTGCCGGTCCCCGAGCCGGCCGGCTGACAATCCGACCGCGAACGAGCTTCGTTCGCCCGGTTCAGGTCTGTCGCCTGCGCGTCAGACGGCGACGGAGGACGTCGGCGGCGTAGAAGCCGAGCACCGCGCCGAGGGTGTTCAAGATCAGGTCGTCGACGTCCAGGACGCCTCGGCCGGAGGCGTACTGAAGGCATTCGATCAGAGCGCTCAGGGCGAAGCCCGCCAGCGCCGCCTGCCGGATTGTGCCTCGCTTGGGGGCCAGGGCGAGGACCGCCGCGCCGATCGGCATGAATACGGCGACGTTGCCGACGTCGTTGAGCCAGAATTCTCGGCCGCCGTGCCAGGCGCTTCGCGCCATGCCCTTGAACGGCGTGAGCGAGGTGCCGGTCCTCCCCTCGGAGCCGCGGCCGAGGACGTTTCCCAACGTCAGGTACAGCAGGAAGGAGACGTAGAGGATCAGGGCGGCGATGATCGGCGTTCGAATCACGGCGTCGGTCCTCGAGCGCGGGATGTCCTGGGCTTCCTTCGCGTCGTACGATGAAGGAGGTCCATCGTGTCGACCATCGCCGCCGCATGCAACCCGAGGTGCGGTTTCGCAACGCCCGGAATGGAGAGAGGGAGGCCGTCGCCCATGCCCATGCCCGTGCTCGAACACGAGGAGTTCATCGAGCAGGCGTACTTCTTCCACGCCTTCCGCGAGCGACTGGCCGACGGCGTCCCCTCGCAGGAGATCCTCCAGCGGATCGGCGAGGAACTCCTTTCCACCACGCGGCTGCCGATGGCCGTGGGCTTCCTCGCCACGGAGAGCAAGGTCTCCGGCCTGATGGCGCCGGCCATGCGGCATCTGTCGCACTACTTCACCGCCTTCCAGGCCCACGTCATCGCCCAGGCCGAGGCCGACCTCAGCCGGTTCCCCATGGAGCAGGCGCTTCTGGTTCTGGAGCGTGAAGTCGAATACAAGGCGAAGGGGGCGTCGCTCCCCGGACTGTTCATCTACCAGTTCGAATCGCTCTCGCGGAACCGGCTGGGCTATACCACGGGCCTCTCCGCGATGGCCGAGGACCCGATGTACGACGAGGACTGGCGCGACTACATCCTGACGCTTCAAACGCGCCTCGGCGACGTCGACTTCGCCGACCTGATCTTCGTCCGCTCCTCGTACTTTGTGAACGAGCGGCGGCGGATCAACCCGGACTTCATTCCCAAGTATCCGCCCCTCTTTGGCGAGAAGGAGGGGAAGATCGCCCGGGCGAACCGGGGTCGTGATCCGCTCTACCTCTTCTCCGCCCTTCAGCGCCAGCTTGGCTATCCCGAAGTGCCGCGGCCGAAGCGCCCGGACGGCGTGGAAGACCGCATCGCCCTGCTGGAACAGCGGGTCGCACAGCTTGAGAGCCGCCTCAAGTTCGTCGAGAGCGAAGGGGGCGGCGGCGGGGGAGCGCCCGTCGACGTCATGAAACAGGTTATGGTCAATCCCGAGGACACCGCCGGCATCCCCGCGGGCTGGACGGCCCGGCGGCTCGGCTCGTGAGGAAAGGCGCACCGTCGATGATTCGCAGGCTCCTGTCGTCCTTGCCGTTGCTGTTCGCTGCGACCGCGATGGCCGCTCCTCCACCAGAGGCTCCCTCGGGGCGGTTCGCCTTCGAGCGGGTCGTGATCGATCCGGACTTCCCAGGCGCTTACCAGGTGGAGGTGGTCGACGTCGACGGCGACCGAAAGCCGGATGTCGTCGCCCTGGGCGGGAACGACTGCGCCTGGTATCAGAACCCATCGTGGAAGAAGCGGCTCGTCACGACGAAGAAGGACGCTCCCGGCGTCATCAGCAGCGCGACGATGGACATCGACGGCGACGGCCGAGCGGAGATCGCCATCGCCTATGACTTCGAGATGAACCAGCCCAAACGGGGCAAGCTCTTGCTGGCGAAGCAGGGAGCGAGCCTCGACGATCCCTGGAAGCTCCTGCCGATCGAGGACGTCGGCAGCATCCATCGTCTGCGATGGGGCGACATCGACCAGAACGGAACGCCCGACCTGATCGTGGCCCCGATCTTCGGAGCGAGCGCCACGCCTCCGGATTACGACGACGCGGCCGGGATCTTCGCCTATACCGGCCACGACGTGAACGACGCCTCGAAGTGGCAGCGTCGGGCGCTGGCGAAGCGTCGGGTCGTCCACGCGATCGAGTATCAGCCGGCGTTCGCCGATTCCACCAGGCCGATGCTGCTGGCGGCCGACAACGAAGGCGTCACGATGATCGGCCCGTTCCTGAACGGCCCGGACCCCGGCGTGGTCGACATCGTCCCCGGCGCTGAGGGGAAGGCCCCGAAGAAGGGGGCCAGCGAGATCCACAAGGGCCGGTTCCGCGACGGCCGAATCTTCCTGGCGACGCTTGAGCCCTGGCATGGAACGACGGTCGTCGTCTGGCCCCAGAAGGCGGCGGACACGACCGAGTTCGGCGAGCGCGTCGTGCTCGACGACACCCTCGCCGACGGCCACGCCCTCTGGGTCGCCGACGTCGACGGCGACGGTCAGGACGAGGTCTTCGCCGGCCATCGCGGCAAGGATCACCGCGTGAGCGTCTACGACTTCGACTCCCCGTCCTCCACCTGGCGCCGCACCGTCCTCGACCGCGACGTCGCCGCCCAGGACCTCCGCGGCGGTGACGTCGACTCCGACGGCCGCCCCGACGTCGTCGCCTCCGGCGGCTCCGCCAAGAACGTCGTGCTCTATCTCAACCGGACACCGTCGAAGTCGGCCCAGGCTGGGAATCGGTGACTAGCGAAAGGGGCGTACACCCGCCGCGGCTGAAGTCGGGGACGCGGCGGGCGTTTGGTCACTTTGCCGCCTTGACGTCCTTGGGGACGTTTTCGGGCGGGGGCTCGATGGCGACCTTGTCGTCGGAGCCGGGGATTTCGGGCATGGCGGCGGGGGCGGGGAAGGCCTTTTCGGGGATGTCCTTCAGCTCCTTCTTGCGGTCCTTCTCGGCCAGGAGCGAATACCGCTTGTCCCCCTTGGAGCCCAGCTCATAGCGGCCCCAGTAGACCTGCGAGGCGGGGTTGTAGTAATAGACGTACTGCGGGTACGACGGGTAGTAGACGCAGTAGTGGTAGTCGTAGTTGGCGTACGACACCGTCGGCTTGTAGTAGTACCGGACGTAGTAATAGTTGTACGTCGGGCTGTAGCTATAGCTGTTGTCGTAGTATTGCCGGAGGCCGAACGCCGCCCAGGCGGCCGCGGGGGCGACGGCGAGGACCGAGAGGGCCAGGACGAGCGAGCGAGCGGACTTCATCGCGAGGTTCCTCAAAGGGGTGCGGTCGGGTTCGGAATCATCTACGCAGCCGCCGTGAGGCGCTTACGGTTTGGCCGGAGGCGCGTCCGCGGGAAGGTCGGTCGGTTCGGCCGTCTTGTCGTATCGGACGGCGACGGCCTCGCGGAGCCGGCCGACGTCGCGAAGAACCTCCTCATACTTCGCCGCCACGGCCGGTCCCCGGCCGGTGGCCAGACCCGAGCGGGCGGATGCGCCGGCGGCCGACTCCCCTTCGTCGGCCGGCGGAGTTCCCCCCTTGGGCCAGGCGGCCTTGAACGATACGTGGATCGTGCCGATCGACGACGAATTCGGCAGCTTCTCGGCCGCGGCGCTCCTGGCGTAGTCGTCGACCTGGAAGGCGTCCGAGGTCTGATTGGTTCGATGCCAGCCGGGGATCACCCCCTCGGCGCCGGCCCCAAGAATAAAGAACTCGTACGACGGCGTGTCGCTGAACGCGAACATGTTCAGGCCGTCGACCGTCAGCGTCACCGCTGCGTCGTGCTTCGACTGATTGAGGACTCGGACGGCGTAGACCTCGCCCTTCGCGATCGAGAGGAACGCCAGCCCGTCGCCGTCGAAACTCGGGGCCCTGGGACGGTACTTCGAGAGATCGGGCGGGCCGGCGCCGGGGTCGGGACCGACGAGGATCTCGATCGAATAGGGCGAGGTCCGCGAGGCTGAGATCCGAGTCCCCTTGGCGGTGGGCTTCTGAATGCTCTCCAGGGCCTGGTCGACGGCTTTCTCACGTTCCTTCGGCGAAGCGTCGGGTGGGACGACCATGGTCGCGCCCGTCACGGAGGCGATCGACGTCAGGTCGAACACGCCTCGGGAGCGGAGTTCCAGCAGCTCCTTCCCGTTGCGGTCGACGATCCGAGCGAGGACGGCCATCACGGTCAGCTTGGAGGCCGCGTCCGTGACGATCTTGTACTCCCCCTTCACGGCGATCCGAGCCGATCGCTTCACCTGAACGCCGAGCTTCTCCAACTCGACCTTGAGCGTCTGGGAGATGCCGGGCCCGCCGCTGGAGGCCAGTTCGGGAGGGCCGGTGAACTCCCCCATGATGACGGCGTCGCCGTACTTGGCCGCCTCCGGTTGGATCTGCTTCGCGAGCGCAGCCAGTTCCTTCTTGAGGCCGGATTGCTCCGACCGGGGCTTCTGGGCCTCGGAATCGCCGGTCTGGCCGACCCAGACGGCGAGCGCGAGGGCCGCCGCGATGATGGCTTGGCTCATGGTCGTCAGTCCGTCTGGAAAATGATGAGAGGCGTTCCGCGGTCGATCTCGGAACTGGCCTGCTGGAACGCCGAGGTCCCCTTGCCAGTGGTCGACCACTCGGCGCGGTTCAGAGTCCCTCCCGGCCTGAGCAGGTCGTTCATCCCGAGACGTTGAAGCTGTGGGTTGGAACGGATTCGCGTCTGGAGGTCCGCCCCATCCTTCAGGCCAAGCTCCGCGGCGGCGGCAGCCAGGTCGAGGTCGGCCTGGTAGAGCTTGGCGATCGGAATCACCGGCTCGGGGAGGTCGGCGATCGGGGCTCTGGAGGAATTCTCCAGCAGGAACGACCCCACAGCCTGCTCCAACGCGGAGAGGAATCGACTCTGGTCAGCCTCCACGAGGGCGGACATCTCAGCGTCGGGGGCGAAGAGCCGATCCACCTTCTCCCGAGGCGCGCCCTGGAGCGCCGAGCCCTCGCGGACGCGGTCTTTCGGGAGCGGCCTCATGCCGTTCTTGTGGCATCCCATGCATGAGAGCCCGTTGATGATCGTCGAACTTCCCGCGGAGTCGTTGGCGTCGAACACGATCTCGGGCGGTCCCTCGTCGATCCGCTTCCCGTCTCGGTCGACCAGCATGTAGGCCTGGAGGCGGTTCGGCAGACTGAAGATGATCTCGCCGCCGGCGTGGGTGAAAGCCTGGTCTGGGAACGGGTTGGTGGAGAACTCCGGGCCCAAGGGGAACTGGAACAGGTTGATCGCCCGCCCGGTCTTCTTGAAATCGTAGCTCTTCCAGTAGTAGCCGAGCTGAGAATCATGGCGGTCGACCAGCCGGTTCTGTCGCGAAACGCCGCTCTGATTGAACGCGGCGCGGCGGAGCGAACCGGCGAGGAAGTCGGCCTCCACGTCGACTCGTAGCTCTTTCTCCAACTCCTGGGCCGTGGAGGGGATCCCGACGATGGCATGGTAGAGAGCAGGTCGGGCGGCGGCGTCGAGAAACCAATCAGCGCGAATCTCGGCCAGGACGACGTCCGAGCCAAGGAGCGTTTCAATCTCCGCGGCGATCTCGCGCAGCTCGGCTTCGGCGTTTCCTTTGAAACGCAGGCCGTACGGGTAGGCGCGCAGCATTCGCATCCATTCGCGGTCGTTGTCCCAGCCGAGCCGTCGGATGTCCACGACCATCAGCGTCCGGGCTTCGCCGATCAGCGACGGCACGACGATGGTCGGCTTGCGGCTCAGACTGTTGAGCATCTTCGACACGCCCGCGCGGGCGAGACGGAGTTCTCGGTCGGTCCGGGACGGGTTGTTGTGAAGGGGGACCAGGTTGAAATAGCGCTGGAACGGCCGGTCGACCGAAGGGAGCCCCCGAAGATGATCGCGGATCGCAACCTGGGTCTGCATGTCCGAGATGAAGCCCCGGGCCGGCGGCGCTGCCGGAAACGGAGCCCCGGCAAGGATCCAGGCTTCGATCGCCGATCGCTCGTCGTTGGTGAGCTTCCGGCCCTTGGGGGGCATGTCGTCCAGGCGATTCCACAGCTCCGAGGCGTCAGGTTTGCCCGGCGTCACGTAGGGGGAGCCGTCTTTCCTGGCAGCCGTGAGCGAGTCGCGATTGAGGACGTCGTATCCTGGCACCTTGAAGGTCAGGCCGTGGCAGCCGTAGCAGGATTCTCGGAGGATCCCCACGGCGCGGGACGACAGGGACGCGGCATCCTCGCCCCGAACCGGCGCCGTCGTGGCGAGCTGGCATGCGAGGAAGACTGCCGACGCGCCGATCGCGTGCGAGAGTTGCGACTTCGGGCGCATCGACGACCCCTCCATCGTGCCTGAGAGCGGCGGGTTACTCGTCGATCGAGCCGACGGGGAACCGCGCCTGGATGACTTCATCGCGTTTCGGCGTCGACCGGGCGGCGCCCCGAGGTCGGGCGTCTGGCTCGGCGGCAGAGGTCAGGGCGGGCGTGGAAGCGTCGGGCGTGAATAGATCGAGCCCGGTTTTGGCGCCTCCCAGACGGACGTCGACGCGGGTCTGTCCGCCATTCAAAACTTTGGTCATGACCTGGTCGCCGACGCCGCGATGGAACTGGATGACCGACGTCGCCGTGGAGTAGTTCATCGCGGCGGCCTGTCGCGCCGGGACGATGCTTTCGATTCCGTCCATCTGATAATGGAACGGAAAGCCATTCGCCGAGTTGTCGAAGACGACCTGGGAGAGGGTTTGCGCTTTCTGCTTCGACCAGAGCCCCCCCTTGAGCTGGAAAATATAGGTCCCGAACGTCAACTCCTCCCAGGCGGTCACGCCGCCGCGACCATCGAGGTGGGCGATCTGGACCTTGTCAGCGGCAGGCATCTGGAATTTCGCGCCGGGTTTGATGGCGTGGGGCACGGCCTGCCCTCCTTCGTTGATCCAGGCGGTCAGCTCGGCCCCGGCGTCGGCCGCGACCTGGAGGGTCAGGACGGACGGCGGGGGGGCTGGATTCGGGCCGGAGTCGGGCAACGGCAGGCTGTTGGCGCCGCAGATCGGCAGCCCAACTTCCCAGGCGGTCGCCGTGGCGATCGAGATGCGCCGATTTCCCGTCGAACCGGTCGCCGGCGCGAGCAGAGTTTCCGAAGAGAGCAGCCGAGGCTCGCTCACGGGGAGCCCCCTGAGGCGAACGACGGTGAAGACGGTCTCCGGGGTGACGGCCGCGAGGTCGAAGTCCTGTGCGAGGAAGCCCACGTCGAGCTCGTCGTAGATGCGGGCGATCCCCTGAATCTGCTCCGCGGCCGCCCGGATGACGTCGCGGGGGACGCCGGCTCTCGCCGCGGCCTTGTCGAGCCGCTGGACGATCGAGCGGATCCGAGCAGGCTGTGGGACGCCCGACTCAACCAACTCGTTGTACACCCTCGTGAACGCGATCTGTTCGACGAACGCATTGTACTGGTCGCGGGCGAATTCCATCGAATCGAGCTTCGTCCGCACCATCGGGGCGTCGAGGTCGTCGACGGCTCTGGTGAGGAGCTCAAGTTGTTCGGGCGTGACGCTCGGTTTGCGGCCGACCATGTCGAGCAACTCGTCCTTGCGGGCGTCGGTGAAGAGCGCGTCTTGCAGTCGAGCTTCGACCTCCGGCGACAGGAAGGCGAGGAGCCCTCCCTTCTGGATCTCCGAGCGGACGATCCTGCGCTGGGCGTCGTCGGCGGCGAGCAGGGTGACGCGGACCTCGTTGCGGGGCGGGCCAGGGGGCTTCTGAGGAGGCTTGGGGGCTTCGGCAGGCTTTGCCGCCGTTGCTGCTGCGGCCGCAGCCATGGAAGCGACTTCCGCGGCCGAGAGCAGCCGCTGGCTCGCTGGATCCCACATTTCCCCGGTGTACTGGCCGGTCTCCTGGATAAAGACCCGGTTCGAGGCGTCGTACACGCGAGTCTGCGTCTGCACCGGCTGGGCCGCCGGCGCCATGCCTTCGCCAACCTGCATCCGGCGGCCGTCGGGAGCCACCAGAATGTACTGGCCGGTGGCGGGGTCGATCATGTAGGTCCCCGCGCCGGCCGGGTTAGGCGTCATCCCAGGCTGGTTGGCGAACCCCGTCGTCGGGTCCCCCTGGTTGCCTGGCTGCCGATTGTTGCGGTTGCCGCCGCCGATGCGGAACATCCCGTTGCCGTCGACTTGCCCCCCACCCTGGGGAACCATTCCGCCGGGGAAGCCGCCCCCTTGTTGATTGATCCTGGGCTGGTTCGGCATCGTGGGCTGCTGCTGGGTCTGGCCGCCAAGGCCGAACAGACCGCCGAAGAGACCACCGCCGTTCTGAGGCTGGCCTCCCCCCACGAAACCGCCGGGGACCCCCTGTCCCTGGCCGCCGCCGCGCTGCCTCTGCTGCTGCGCCCAGGCGGGTTGGGCCATGACGACTGTAGCCAGAAGAATCAACGCTGGCCGAAGTCCATTGACTCGCATGGCGGCGACTCCCGGGATCCAGGGCTTCTACGTAAACCCTACGGTCGTCCAGATCAAATCTTACAGATCTGTCGGCGGCTACGTAGATTACAGCAGTCCTGACCGAATGTTCGCAAGGGGTTGATTGAGGTCATGGCGGATTGTGAATCGTCGGCAACCTTGCGACGCTCCCCGTTGAACTCGGCATCCTTGCGGCGCTATGATGGTCGCATGGGCGGCTGGTTCGGTCGCGGATCGTCGAGTTTCGGCGGCGACGAACTCAAACGGGGGCTTCTGCGATGATCATTTTCAGAATGCAGCGCCTCGCTCTTCGTCCCTGCCGAATCGCATCGATGACGCTGGCTGTCCTTCTGTCGCTTGCGAGCTCCTCGGCATGGGCAGAGGACTTCGCGTTGCTCGTGGCCGCCAGGGATTACGCGACCGCCGGCAAGTCGGGACTGCGAAGTCTCAAGTATTCTCGGAACGACATCGTCGATTTGGGGGCGACGCTGATCGATTGCGGCTATAAGAAACGCAGCGTGGTGATGATGTACGACGGTCACCCCGATTCATCCAAGCTGCCGGAATATGAGAAAATCAAGGAACAGCTCGACCTGATGCTGACCGACCTGAGCCCTGGTGATTCCGTCCTGGTGGCTCTGGCTGGGCACGGGGTTCAGTTCGCCAAGGATAAGGTCAACTACTTCTGCCCGCTCGACGCCGACATCGAGGCCAAGCGCAACCTCCTTTCCCTGACTGAAGTCTACGAACTGCTTCGCAGGTGCTCGGCGGGGCGGAAGATGCTGCTCGTCGACGCTTGCCGCGACGACCCGGTCAACATCGCCTCGCGTGGAGCGTTCGAGAAGATGGACCTGGAAAGTGAGACTCGACCGCAGCTTGAGGACGTCCCCGAGCAGACGATCGCCATCTTCAGTTGCAACACGGGCCAGCGGAGTTGGGAGGACGACCGGCTGAAGCACGGCGTCTTCTTCGCCCACGTCCTCAAGGGCCTGAAAGGCGAGGCCGATCGACCATCCCCCGACGGTCGCGTGACGGTCCGGGAGCTGGCCGATTACGTCAAGGAAGAGACCCAGTCGTACGCCAAACTCGCCCTCAAGCAGGTTCAACGGCCGATCGTCAAGAACGAGGGTGAGGTCGAGTGGGTCCTCCGCGCGCTGAAAGCCGACGCCGCGGCCGGCGCTCCCGGCCTGGCCGAAGCCCATCGCCTTCTCGCGTCCGGCGAATACGCTCGGGCCCGGGACGCCTACGTCAAGGCGCTGCGAACCGCGAGCCGGGACCCGAAGGCCTACCTGGGTCGAGGCCTCGCCGCCCTCTCGCTCAACGACCTGCCCGCCGCCGAGGCCGACTTTCTGAAGGCGACGCAGCTCGACGCCTCGTCGGTCGCCGCCTGGAAAAGCCTGGGGGGCGCCCGTGGTCGCGCGGGCAAGTTCGCGGAGTCGGTTCAGGCCTATTCGGAGGCTCTCAAGCTCGATCCCGACGCCGTCGACGCGCTGGCCGGCCGGGCTGCCGCCCAGATCCAGCTTGGCCGCCTCGACCCGGCGCTCGACGACCTCAACCGAGCGCTCCGGGCTCAACCGGACCACGTCGACGCTCTCTACAATCGGGCCCTCGTCCACCAGAAGCGCGGCGACTCCGAGGCCTCTCGCCGCGACCTGGAGCGTGCGAAATCGCTGGAAGGGGTTCGATGAAACTTGCGAGGCGGAGTCTGGGTAGTCTTGTTGGCGAAATACCCGGCCCCATCCCTTCCGTCGCAAGCGAATCCAAACGATGATCCGACCTCGCAAGGCTTTGCTGTCGTCCGCCCTCGTCGTCGTTGTCGGCGGAGTTAGTCCGCTCCTCGCCGGCGAACCGGACCGGGTCACGTTCAACAAGGACGTCGCGCCGATCCTCTTCAACCGCTGCGCCGGCTGTCACCGGCCGGGAGAGGTCGCTCCGTTCTCCCTGCTGAGCTATGGCGACGCCGCCAAGCGTTCGGATTTCATCGCGGAGTTGACCGAGAGCCGCAAGATGCCTCCCTGGAAGGCCGATGCGGGAGTCGGCCATTTCACCGACGCCCGCCGGTTGACCGACGAGGAGATCGCCACGATTCGCAAGTGGGCGGACGCCGGCGCGGTCGAGGGGAACGCAGCCGACCTGCCGAAGCCTCCCCAGTTCACCGAAGGTTGGCAACTCGGCGAGCCGGACCTGATCGTCAAGATGCCGGAGCCCTACACGCTGACGGCCTCCGGACCCGACGAATACCGCTGCTTCGTCCTGCCGGTGAGCATCCCAGCGGGCAAGTACATCGAGTCGATCGAGTTCCGCCCGGGGAACCGAAAGATCGTGCATCACGCGGTCATCACGTCGCTCTCGCACAAGGAGGCGGAATCGAAGCTGGCCGCCGGGGATGGCAAGAGCTTCCTTTCGGGCCTGGCGCCTCCGGGTAAGCTCCTCTCCGGTCCGCTCTCGATCTGGACGCCCGGGATGGAGCCGCACAAGCTCCCCGCGGAGGTCGCCGCCGCCTGGCCGGAGAACACCGACCTCGTTCTTCAGCTCCACCTGCACCCGAGCGGCAAGGAAGAGGCTGAGCAGAGCACGCTCGGCTTCTATCTGACGGACAAGAAGCCCACGGCCCGGTTGCAGATGAACGCCTTCTCCAACAACCGGATCGACATCCCTCCCCGAGATTCGAACTTTCAGGTCCAGGCGTCCAAGACGTTGAACGCCGACGCGACGCTGTTCGGCGTCTTCCCGCACCAGCACCTGATCGGCCGCTCGATGAAGGCTGAGGCCACGCTGCCGGATTCGACCAAGGTCCCGCTGATCTCGATCTCGGATTGGGACTTCAACTGGCAGTATTACTACCGTTATCAGGAGCCCGTCAAACTCCCTGCCGGCACTCGGATCGACGTGAGCTGGAGCTACGACAACTCGGCCGAGAACCCAGCCAACCCCAGCAAACCGCCGCGTCGCGTGACCTTCGGCGAGCAGACGACGGATGAGATGGCCTTCCTGATCTTCGACGTGATCGCCAGTGGGCCGGCTCCCGCCGATCGACCGCCGAGCCCCGAGATGATCGCTCGCCGCGTCGACGGGGCCAAGAAGCTCCTCGACAAGGACGGCGACGGCCGTCTCGATGAGGCGGAGCTGCTGGCCGCTCCCGGCGGCATGGTGAGCGCCGGGGAACTCAAGCGATGGCTCAAGGAGTATGACAAGGACGGCGACGCCAAGCTCAGCGCCGCCGAGTTGCTGGAGGTCGTGAAGTCCATGAGCCGTCGCTGAGGATGATCGTCAGGCGCACTCGGTCCGCCGGAGCAGGGCGTCCACCCCTCCGGCGACCAGGTGCTGGACCAGGTTGTACACGATGATCGGCAGCATCACGAGCGGCTGAGAACCCATCGTCAGCGAGGCCAGCACCAGTCCCGTACCGTTGTTGTTCATCCCCAGCCCGAACATCAACGCCACTCGCTGGCCTCGGTCCGCGCCAGCCAGGCGGCCGATCACATGTCCGGCCGCGAAGGTCAGCGTGCAGAGCCCCGCGACGAACGCCATGATGATCCCGAGGAAATCCCAGTCGGGCTTGGCCAACGCCTGCGGCAGGCACGAAGAGGCATTGGCGTAGCAGAGGATCAACAGGGTCACCGGTGCGACGATTTTGAGCCGGCGCTCGACCCTTTGCGTGCGGTCTTCCCCCATGGCCGCTCGCGCGGCGATTCCCAGGACCGAGGGGATCAACACCCACGCGAACAGGAACGCTCCGGTATCGCTGGCCGCGAGCTGGTGAAGTTCCTCGCCGTAGTGGCTGGGGGCGATCGCCCCCAGGGTGTGCAGCAGCGCGGGGGTCGTCAAAGGGCTGAGGAGCGTCGAGCCAAGGACCAGGCCCAGGCTCAAGGCCATGTCGCCGTCGGCGGCCTGGGCCCAGCCCGTCGACGAACCCGCGATCGGCATCGACGACACGAGGGCCAGGCCGACCAGGACGACGGCCGCCTCGTTGGGGTTGTGCCAGACGCCCAGCGCGGGGACCATGAGGGCGAGGAACGCCAGCGGCACGATCATGTTGGCCGCCAGACCGGCCAGGATCATCCCCGGCCGACGTCCAAGCCGGCCGATCCGATCGGTTCGCGCTCGCATTCCGGCGTTGAAGAGGAGCAGCCACAGCAGGAGCTTCGGCGGCGTCGCGGCGATCGGTCCGCGCAGGTGGGCCAACTCCACTAGATCCACCTCCTTGAGCCAGAGCCCCGGCCCCGGAAGCACGGCGGCGAGCCCGTAGCTGAGAATGATGAGTTTGAGCAGGTGCCTGTGCAGAAAGTGCGATACGGCGGACGTCTTGTCCATGACAGCGTTCATCGGCTCATCCCTCGACCTTGCGTGGTTGCCCGTCGTCACGAGGAGCCGATCGGCTCCGTTGGACGAAGCATAGGAGGAGCCGCTGAGAAGACCGTGAGGGCTGCGTAAGATGTTTCTTATCGTCGGCTCATGGTCCTCTCATCCCGTCGTCCTAGGATGTCACCCGCGTCGAGGGACGGGCCGCCGCAGTGGACGGAGGTCGGGTCGCCTCACGGTCTCAAGGTGCGAAAAGGAGAGTCGACGTGAGATTCGCCGTACTGTCGCTGGGCCTGGTGATCGCCGCGGGGTCGGCCTTCGCCGATGAGGAGTCGATCAAGGTCGAGGATCTGCCGAAGGCCGTTCGCTCCGCCGTCAAGAAGAAGTTCCCTGAAGGGAAGCTGGTCTCCGCCGCCAAGGAGGAGGAAGACGGCAAGACGATCTTTGAAGTCGTCGTCGAGGACGATGATGCGAAGATGGACGTCGCCGTCTCGGCGAAGGGAAAGCTGCTCGAAGTCGAGAAGACCATCGACGCCGCCAAGCTCCCCAGCGAGGTGACCGCGGCCGTCGAGAAGAAGTTCCCCAAGGCCAAGATCAAGAAGGCCGAGAAGGTCGTCAAATACGAGGACGAAGACGACGATGAAGACGAGGATGAAGATGAAGACGATGACGTGGACAAGTTCTTCGAGGTCGTCCTCTCCGTCGAAGGCAAGAAGGACTTCGAGGTGAAGATTTCGCCCAAGGGGAAGATCCTCAAGGACGACGAAGACGACGACCACGAGGAGAAGGAAGAGAAGGGCGACAAGGGCAAGAAGAAGGAGAAGGGCGACGACTGAGCTTCGTCGATGACGAGCGAGGCGACGGCGGCCGTTGGTTTTCAAGCCGGCCGCCGTCGATCGCTGCGCGAGAGCGGGAGGCGCCATGGGGATTCGGGTCCTGGTGGTCGAGGACGATGCGGAGATCGCCGACTTCATCGTCCGCGGGCTTCGCGAGGAGGGATACACGGTGGAGTCGGCCTCCAATGGAGTCGACGGCGGCCACGCGCTGGCGCACGGGCCCTGGGATCTCGTCGTACTCGACTGGTGGCTCCCCGGCGCGGACGGTCTCACCCTGCTCAAACGCTTCCGCCAGGCCGGAAACGTCACGCCCGTCCTCTTCCTGACGGCTCGCGACGCCGTCTCGGACCGGGTCCGCGGCCTCGACGGCGGCGCGGACGACTATCTCTGCAAACCTTTCGATTTCGAGGAGCTGCTGGCCCGCGTCCGAGCCCTCTCGCGACGGCAGGTCGGCGCGGTTTCCAACGTCCTCACGTATGGCGACGTCCACGTCGATTTGACGACCCATCGGGTCGACCGGGCGGGACGACGCCTGGAATTGACGGCCAAGGAATACGCGCTGTTGATCTTCTTCCTCCGACATCCGGACGAAGTTCTCTCCCGCACTCGAATCTACGAGCACGTCTGGGAGGAACGCTACGACGGCGTGTCGAACACGCTCGAATTCCACGTCATGCAGCTTCGCAAGGTGCTGGAAGCTCAGGGAGGGCGGCTGATTCACACTCTCCGAGGGCGGGGTTACACCTTTGGTGCGAACCCCGACGAGGGCGCGGACCGATGAACCTGAAACTCGGAACGCGGCTGACCATCTACTACGTCACGGCCATCGCCGTGGTCCTCGTCGGCTTCTCGATCGCCCTGTACCTGCTGGCCTCCAAGCATCTCAACCGCCAGGCGTACGAACGTCTGGAGGCCGCGCTCAACACACTGTCCGCCGCCGCCGAGATCGAGCCCGACGGCGTGACCTGGGAACCCGAGGAACGCAGCCTGACCTTCGGCCGGCGCACCCTCGAAGGTCCACTCGTCTGGCGAGTCGCCGACGAACGGGGGACGCGGATCGACGGCTCCTCAACGGATGAGCCTGACCGCAAGCTGAGTCGTCTGGGAGTCGACGAGGGAGCCGATCGACGCTTCGCCACCTTTGCCGACGACTCAGGCGCGACGTGGCTGGCGATGAGTCGACGCCTGGGGCGGCCTCCGACCGCCGCCGCGGAGGCGCCGCTGGCTAGTCCGGAGGAGGGTCGCCACGAGGCGCTGATTCTGTCGGTCGCCTCCTCGATGGAAGGCGTGCGATCAAACCTCCGCAATCTGGCGTTGACGCTCGCGGGGCTTTCGCTCGCGGTCTGGACCGTCTGCCTGACGACGGGCCGCCGGCTCTGCCGCGCCGCTCTGCAGCCGTTGACCGACATGGCCGCCGCGGCCGGCGCGATCGAGGGAGACGAGCCGGGACGTCGGTTGCCGATTCCCGCCGCCGACGATGAGCTGGCGGAGCTGGGCCGCACGTTCAACGCGCTCCTCGACCGGCTGGGCGAGTCGCTGGAGCGGCAGCAGCGTTTCACCGGAGACGCCTCACACCAACTCCGGACGCCCCTGACCTCGGTCCAGGGCCAGGTCGATCTGGCCTTGCGCCAGGACCGCTCGCCGGAGGAGTACCGTCGCGTCCTGACGCTCGTCCAGTCGAGAACCCGGCACCTTCGGCAGATCGTCGAGGGCCTGATGTTCCTCAGCCGGGCCGACGCCGAGGCGCGCCGGCCGGCGCTTGAGGAAGTGGCGATCGACGACTGGCTCAAGGCTCACCTCGACGCCTGGCCGGGACGAGGGCGGGTGGAGGTCGTTCATGACGAGGAGCCGTCGTCGACGCCCTGCCTGGTGCATGTTCACGGTCCCCTTCTGGGAGAACTCCTGAACAACCTTCTCGACAACGCCGCGAAGTACGGCCCTCCCGGTTCTCCTATCCAGGTTCGGCTTTCGCGTCGCGACGCGACGGTGGCGATCTCGGTTTCGGACGAAGGGCCGGGGATCGAGCCGGCCGAGATCGCCCGCCTGTTTGAGCCTTTCTACCGAACCGAGTCGGCTCGCCTGAAGGGGGCGCCGGGGGTCGGCCTGGGGTTGTCGGTGGCCGCGAGGATCGCCGCAGTCTTCGGTGGGCGGATCACCGTCGAGAACGCGGCTGGACGCGGGGCGACGTTCACCGTTCATCTACCGATCAGCGAACGGCCGACGTCGGAAATCGTTCGTCCAGAGCCAGATTCAGTTCCAGCACGTTGACGAGCGGCTCGCCGACGAGCCCTGCCAGGGGCGTGAAAGCGTGGGCGCGGACGAGCTTTTCAATCTCAGCGCGAGTCGAGTCGGCCTCACTATCGCTCGGGGCTCGCTTCGCCGCAACGCGGTCGAGCTGGTAGACGGACAGCGCGTTCCTCAGGGTGATGTGCGGGTCGAGGCCCGAGCCGGACGTCGTCACCATGTCGGCGATCACGGGTTCCAGGTCGGCCGCCTTGTCGCGGTTCGCCGGGTCGCTCACCCACAGGTCAAAGAAGTTGGCGTGGACGGCCGGGTCGGAGGCGACAGGCTCGATCCGCTTCACCTTTGTTCCGTCGGTCTGGGCGACCTCCACCACGCCGGGCCACCTGCCGGGATGAACGCGGGCAAAGCTCGCGAAGAACGGGGTGACCAGGTCCTCGGGCTTCGGAGCGTCCGCGTTGGGGTTCGATTTTTTCCAGGCTTCGAGCACCTCGGGGTGTTCATTCGCCCATTGGCGGATGTACTCGCCCTGGAGGCCGTAGGCCTCGCCGGAGAGGTCGGTTCGAGCCCAGTTCACCGGGCCGGTCGACGAAGCCGAGGCCCAGGCCGCTGCGCGATCGGGGACGGCGGCGAACCAGGCGTCGATGTCTTGCTGAGGCGTTCGCGGCTTCGGGCCGGCGCCGGCCGATCGTGAGCCTTGCTTGTAGACGAGGATCGGGCCGATTTGCTGGCAGACGCGATCGCGGAGCTTAGGGTTGTTCGCACCCCAGTTGCTCCCTCCGGACGCCGTCGCATTGTATGAGGCCGCCGACGGCCGGGGCCAGAAATACTCGGGCGCGGTGAAGGGCTGCGCGATCAGCCGGGAGCCCTGTGATCCTGCTCCGCCCTTCCCCTCGATCAGACTCCCCGCGGCGGCGCTCGGGAAGAGCAGGCGTCCCACGCCGAATAACGCCAGCGGGTACAGTCCGCAACATAGAACGACCGTGGCCAGCAGCAAAATCAAACTTGCGCGGATATTGTTCTTCACGACGAACTCCGATGCATTGAACGTGGACGGATACGACCGCTTGGCGCTCTCTTCAAACGACTCCGGGGAGCAGCGACAGAACGACGTCGATCAGCTTGATTCCGATGAAAGGAAGGACCACGCCCCCCAGCCCCCAGACGAGCAGGTTGCGCCGGAGCAGGGCGTCGGCGCCGACAGGGCGGTACCTCACTCCCTTCAGGGCGATCGGGATGAGGCAGGGGATGATGATCGCGTTGAAGATCACCGCCGAGAGGATGGCCGACGTCGGCGACGACAGGCCCATGAAGTCGAGCGCCTTCAACCAGGGGAGTGTCCCGGCGAACAGGGCGGGGACGATGGCGAAGTACTTCGCCAGGTCGTTGGCGATCGAGAACGTCGTCAGGGCTCCGCGAGTCATCAGCAGTTGCTTGCCGATCTCCACGACCTCGATGAGCTTGGTCGGGTCGCTGTCGAGGTCGACCATGTTGCCGGCCTCCTTGGCGGCCTGGGTGCCGCTGTTCATGGCGACCCCCAGGTCGGCCTGCGCCAGGGCGGGGGCGTCGTTGGTGCCGTCTCCCATCATGGCGACGAGCCGGCCGTCGGCCTGTTCCTTGCGGATGTAGGCGAGCTTCGCCTCGGGGGTGGCCTCGGCGATGTAGTCGTCGACGCCCGCCTGCCTGGCGATGCTGCCGGCGGTGAGCGGGTTGTCGCCCGTGACCATGACAGTCCGGATGCCCATCTTGCGGAGCCGTTCGAACCGCTCGCGGATGCCCGGCTTGAGGATGTCCTCCAGGACCACGACGCCGACGATCCGGTTCCCCTCGGCGATCAGGAGCGGAGTCGCCCCCTGGGCGGCGTGAACGTCCACCTGCTCCTTCAACCGCGCCGGAGGCGTGCCGTTGGCGGCCAGGACATACCGGAGCACCGCGTCGGAAGCGCCTTTGCGGATCCTCCGCCCGTCCGGCAGGTCGACGCCGCTCATCCGGGTCTGGGCGGTGAACGGGACGAAGACCGCGCCGGACGGGGGAGCGGCCGCCGATGCGTTGCCTCCGGGCGTGTGGCGATACAGTTCAACGATGCTCTTGCCCTCAGGCGTCTCGTCGGCGGCGCTCGCCAAGGCGGCCAACGCGCCGACCTCCGTCGCGGCCAGGTCGTCCAGTGGCAGGAACTTCGTGGCCTTGCGGTTGCCGATCGTGATGGTCCCCGTCTTGTCCAGCAGCAGCGTGTCGACGTCGCCGGCCACCTCGACGGCCTTGCCGCTCTTGGCGATCAGGTTCGCCCGAAGGGCTCGATCCATTCCCGCGATGCCGATCGCTGCCAGCAGTGCGCCGATGGTCGTCGGGATCAGGCAGACGAGCAGAGCGACCAGGGTCGGCACGTCGCTCCCCAGGCTTTTCAGGCCCGTTGCGCCCAGGTATTCGCCCATGTACGCCTCGGCGTTGGCGGCCATCGGCCAGAGGGCCGCCACGACGATCAGGAAGATCAGCGTGAACGCGGAGAGAACCAGCGATAGCGCGATCTCGTTGGGCGTCCGCTGCCGTGAAGCCCCTTCCACCAGGGCGATCATTCGGTCGAGGAACGACTTCCCGGCCGTCGCCGTCACGCGGACGATGATGCGGTCGGAGAGCACTCGCGTCCCGCCGGTCACGCCGCTGCGGTCGCCTCCCGCTTCGCGAACGACCGGGGCGGACTCGCCGGTGATCGCCGACTCGTCGACGCTGGCCACGCCGGCGACGATCTCGCCGTCTCCGGGGATCGTCTGACCGGCTTCGACGGCGACCAGGTCGCCCTCTTTCAGGTCTGTCGAGGAGACCTCATCGAACTCCGACTCGGGCGCGATGAGCATTGCCGCCGGGTTGAGCCCCCTGGCGGTGAGGCGGAACGCCGGCGTCGAGCGGCGGGTCTTTCGCAGCGAATCCGCCTGGGCCTTGCCGCGGGCCTCGGCGAGAGCCTCGGCGAAGTTGGCGAACAGCACCGTCAACAGCAGCCAGACGTCCAGCGCGAGCAGGTAGCCGAACGTGGCGAGCGTCGAAGCTGGATCGATCAGCTTGTAAACGGTGTAGACGATCGAGAGGGCGGTCCCGACCTCGACCGTGAACATGACCGGGTTCTTCCACATCCGGTCCGGCCGGAGCATGACGACGGCCTGCCAGAGGGCCGCCTTGAGCAGGTCGGGGGCGAACAGGCCCTGGCGACGGCTCAGACGTCGGGCCGTCTTCAACTCGTCGGCCGGTGCTTTCGGGGCCTGGGGGAGCAAAGCAGTCATTGTTTCGTCTCAATCCGAATGGGTTCCAGACGCAGGGAATTCACGTCGTCCTGGTTCGGGTCAACGACCGAAGGGGATCGGCCCCAGGTGGTCGGCGATCGGGCCGAGCGCCAGGGCGGGGAGGAAGAGCAGGGCGCCGAGGAGCAAGACCGTCCCCAGCAGGACGAATCCAAAGGTCGGCGTATCGGTTCGCATGGTCCCCGTCGTGAACGGCGTCCGCCGCTTCCGGGCCAGGCTCGCCGCCAGAGCAAGAGGGGCGATGATCGGGACGAATCGCGAGACCAGCATCACCATGCCCGTCGAGAGGTCCCAGGCTGCGGCATGCGTCGCCGGCGTCGAGAGGTTCCTGGACGCGTCGTTGAAGCCGAACGTGTCCGCAAGTCCCTCGAAACCCGATCCGTTGTTGGCGCTCGCCGAACTGAACTCGTAGAGGATTTCGCTGAATCCGTGGGCGCCGGGGTTGTTCGTCGCCTCTCGACCCCAGCTCATCGCGGCGAAGAGGCCGGTGGGCCCCAGGACCATGATCGGGTGGACGAGCAGCGCCAGCATGGCCAGCTTCATTTCCCGGGCCTCAATCTTCTTTCCCAGGTATTCGGGAGTTCGACCGACCATCAGGCCCGCCAGGAAGACGCCGATGATGAGGTAGACGAGCATGTTCACCAGACCGACTCCCTTGCCACCGAACACGCAGTTCAACTGCATGCCGATCAGGGGGCCGATGCCCGCCAGGGGATTGAGCGAGTCGTGCATGCAATTCACGGCGCCGCAGGAGATCGCCGTGGTGAGGGCGGCGAATGTAGGACCCGCGGAGGGGCCGAACCGCAACTCCTTTCCCTCGGTGTTCCCCAGCCCTTTGGAGTCGATGGGGAGCTTCCCCAGGGCGGGGATGGTTTTTTCAGGGGCCCCCCCGGCGACGATCGTCCGGTCGGCCTGGGACTCGAACGCAGGGTTCGGGACGAAGGAGTCCTGATAAACCGTCCAGCCGATCATGGCCGAGAGCAACGTAAGCATTACCGCGTAGATCACGGCTGACTGTCGCGGTTGCTTGAGCATCACGCCGAACATCACCACGAGCGCGAACGGGAAGATGAGCAGGCCTACGCATTCCAGGACGTTGGTCCAGGCGTTCGGATTCTCGTAAGGGTGAGCCGAGTTCGCTCCGAAGAACCCACCGCCGTTGGTGCCGAGCTGCTTGATCGGTTCGATCGCCGCCACCGGGCCGCGGGCGATCACCTGGGGTTTCGGCGTCCCATTCGTTCCAACCCCCATGACGCCGGCCTGCACGGTCTGGATCTCAGCCGAGGGTTCCAGCGTCATCGGCGTCCCGGCCGCCATGAGCGCCACGCCCATCACGAGCGACGCCGGGACGAAGACGTAGGCGGTCAGGCGCCACATGTCGACGTAGAAGTTCCCCATGTGCGAATCGCCGCGGAGCCCCCGGACGACCGCCGTCAGGGCGCAGAATCCCACGCCCGCCGCGACGAACATGTTCGCCACGATGAAGACCAACTGCGTGAAGTACGACAGGTGCTGCTCGCCCGAGTAGTGTTGCAGGTTCGTGTTCGTCAGAAATGACGCCGCGGTGTTGAAGATCGTCGTCGGCGAAAGCATCCCCTTGCCGTCCGGGAAGACGGAGTCGGTCTGGTTCAGCGGCGCCGCCGGCTGGGCGGCCAACACCAGATAACCGAAGACGAATATTACGGCGTTGAACAGGATCAGCCCGGCCGCGTACTGTTTCCAGGACTGCGGCCCAGTGTCGAGGCGACGTTCGATCCAGGCGAACGGGCCGGCGGGAAGCCGATCGCCGTCCATAATCCTGGCTAACAGCCGCCCCACCGGGACGGAGAGCAGGACCGTAAGGCCGACGATCGAGACAGGCAGAAGCCACATGGGAAATCGCTCGTTTCCAGGGTCGTTGAAGGTCGGATCATCAGGGCGTCCGACGGTCAGAAGTTCTCCGGCCGCAGCAGGGCGGCCAGCAGGTAGGCGAAGAGGAAGGCGGCGACGAGCACGGTCAACCAGATCACGGGGGCTCTCCTTTAAACGTGGTCGCAGGCGTTGATGAACAGGCCCATCAGGGCCATGATCGCGACTCCCAGCAGGAGCGTCGCGGGAATCCAGACGGTCAGGTCCACGGAAGTCTCCTCCCTTTTGAGTTTGGTCCGCGTCGTGCGTACTATCGCAAGGAGGGCGCCGAATCCGGAGCCTGGCGCAACTCACGGCCTCGCCTGCGGATCGGCGAAACGACCCGACGCGGCTCTCTGGCTGAAGTCGTGCAGGACGCCGCAAGCCGTCGTGCGTTTTGCACGATGCAAGCAGCAGGTTTCAGGCGTTTGAAGGGGAGACTGGATCCAAGACATGAATATCCTGGTCATCGACGATGAGACCATTCTCCGGCGTACGATCCGAACGGTGCTGGAGAGCCAGGGGCACGCGGTTGAAGAGGCGGCGACTGGCGCCCAGGCCGTGGACCGTGCGCGAGCCGCTCGGCCCGATCTGGCGCTGCTCGACCTGAGGCTCGGCCGCGAGTCAGGGCTGGACGTTCTGGTCGATCTCGAACGCGCCGCGCCGGGGCTGGCGGTGGTGGTCATCACGGCCTATGCGAGCATCGATACGGCCGTTGAGGCGATGCGCCGCGGCGCCGTCGACTATCTCCCCAAACCGTTCACGCCTCGGGAACTCGCCGATCTCATCGCCCGCTGGGCCGTCCCGCGGGCTTCCGTCGCCCAGACGGCTGAGGCCGTGCTGTCGAGTGAATCTCCCGCGATGCAGCGCGTTCTGGAGACGGCGTTCGCCGTGGCCCCGAGCGACGCTTCCATCCTGCTCCGCGGCGAGAGCGGCACCGGCAAGGGCGTCCTCGCCCGCGCAGTGCATGCGAGGAGTCGTCGCTCGGCCGCACCGTTCGTCACCGTCCATTGTCCTAGCCTCTCGGCCGAGCTGCTGGAGAGCGATCTCTTCGGCCACACCCGGGGCTCATTCACCGGGGCCGTCCGCGACACCGTGGGCAAGGTCGCCGCGGCGGCGGGGGGGACGCTCTTTCTGGACGAGGTCGGCGACCTGCCGCTCCCCCTCCAGCCCAAGCTGCTGCGGCTGGTCCAGGACCGCACCTACGAACGCATCGGCGAGGCGACCTCGCGGACGGCCGACGTTCGAATCATCGCCGCCACCAACCGCGACCTTGAAGCCGAAACCGCCGCCGGACGGTTCCGCGAGGATTTGCTCTATCGCCTGAACGTGATCGAGCTGATCCTGCCCCCGTTGCGGGACCGTCGAGCCGATATCCCGGTTCTGGCCGACCATCTCCTCGCCCAGTTCGCAGGGCGCTTGCAGCGTCCGGTGACGGGATTCACACCCGCCGCACGCGAGGCGATTGCTCGGCATCGATGGCCGGGGAACGTCCGCGAGCTGCAGAACGCGATCGAACGCGGAGTCCTTCTCTGCCGTGGAAACGAGATCGACGTGAGCGATCTGCCTGCCGCGTTGGCGTCGCCCTTGTCGACGCCCGCTCCGCGCGTCGCGGTCGGCGAGGAGATTCCGATCGACGCACTGGAGATCGAGCACATACGCCGCGTGCTGGCGTCCAGCCCGACCCTGGATGACGCGGCTCGCACGCTTGGGATCGATCCCAGCACGCTCTACCGCAAGCGCAAGAAATACGGGCTTTGAGCCTTGGAGTCGCCGCGATGTCGCTGAAGTATCGGCTCTGGCTTTCCTTCGCCCCGCTGCTCTTCCTGTTGGCCCTGCTGGGAACGGGGGCCGTCTATTCTCTGGGGGTCGTGGGAAACCGAATCGACGAAATCCTGCGCGCGAACTACAAGAGCGTGGAGGCGATGCACGGGTTGAACGAGGCCCTCGAACGAATTCACGCCGCCTTCCCCGAGGCGATGGAAGGAATCCCCGGCGCGAGGGGTCGGTACGAGGCTGCGTGGACCTCGTTCTTGAAGGAGTACGATCTGGAGAAGAACAACGTCACCGAGGCGGGAGAAGCCGAGCTGGTTGCTCGGCTGGGCGAGGCGACCGAGCGATATCATCGTCTGGGAGACGAGTTCCTCGCTTCGCCCGCCGGGTTCGACCGGAAGGCCGCCTTCTACGGCGTTGAAGGTCGCACAGGGCCGATTCAGCAGGCGTTCGAAGAGGTCAAGAAGCAGGCGGACGGGATTCGCCGACTGAACCAGGAGAGCATGGAACTGGCCAGCGAGAAGGCCCGGCAGACGGCGGCCGGCGCTCGCCGATGGGCCGGCGCCGGCCTGATCGTCGCGCTTGTCGCGACGGGGATGCTCGCCTGGCGGACGACCCGAACCATCCTGCGTCCGATCGAGGATCTGACGCGTTCCGCCCAGGCCGTCGGCGACGGCCGTTTCGATCAACTCGTCACGGCCGACACTCAGGACGAGGTCGGCGAACTGGTGGCCTCCTTCAATCGCATGACGTCCCAGTTGCGCGACTTCCGCCAATCGCAGGCCACGCGGCTGCAGCGAGCCCAGCAGGCCAGCCAGTCGGCCATCGACGCCTTCCCCGACCCGATCCTCATGATTGAGCCCGGCGGTCGGGTCGACATGGCCAACCCGGCCGCTCGCCAGTTGCTCGGCGTCACTCCCGGCGGTCAGGCCGACCCTCCCTGGCAGCCTCCCGAGAGTCTCCGTGAACCCCTCGCCGACGCGCTTCGCGATCGCGTCCCTTTCTTCTCGCGATCGTTCGATCAAGCTTTGACGTATCGATCGGAGGGAGGAGACAGGGTCTACATTCCGCAGGTCCTGCCGGTTCGCGATCCTCACGGCGGGACCCTCGGCGCGGCCGTCGTGTTCAACGACGTGACCCAGTTTCGGCTTCTCGACGAGTTCAAGAGCGACCTGGTCGCGACCGCCAGCCACGAGTTGAAGACTCCGTTGGCCGGCCTTCAACTGGCCGTCCATCTGTTGCTGGAGGAGGCGGTCGGGCCGATCACCGAGAAGCAAACCGAGCTGCTCATCGACGCCCGCGACAATACGGAGCGACTGCTCAAGATCGTCGAGCACATGCTCTCCCTCGCCCGCCTGGAGAATCGCCGCGAGCCTTTGGCCGTGCGTCCCGAGGACCCCGTCGGCTTGCTCCGGGCGGCCGTTGAACGGGTCCAGCCGAGGGTCGACGGGATGAAGGTGAGCATCGACGTCGGCTCCGCGCCGCTGCCGCCGGTGGCCGCCGATCCCCAGCGCCTGGGACAGGCGCTCGACAACCTGCTGGTCAACGCGGCGAATTACACGGATCTCGGAGGCCGGATCACGCTGTCCGCCCGTTCGGTCGACGACGATCGGGTGGAATTGGCCGTACAGGACACGGGAGTCGGGATCCCACCGGAGTACGTCCCCCACGTGTTCGACAAGTTCTTTCGCATCCCCGATCAGTCGCGATCGCAGGGAACAGGACTGGGCCTGGCGATCGTCAAGGAGATCGTGACCGCCCACGGCGGCGAGGTCGAGTGTGAGAGCGAGCTCGGCCGGGGCTCCACGTTTCGCATCACTCTGCCCGTTTGGAAGCCAGCCGGCGCACTGGAGGCCGCGTTATGAGCGAGATCGACGAGGCCGTCGGTCGTCCCGAGCAGTTTCTGGCGATGATCCGCCGCCAACAGCGCGGGCGGTTGAAGGTGTATCTGGGCTTCGCGCCGGGAGTCGGCAAGACGTATGGGATGCTCCAGGAGGCCCACCGCCTCAAAGCCCAGGGGGTCGACGTCGTCGTCGGCGTGGTCGAGACCCACGGTCGGGCCGAGACCGCGGCCTTGCTCGACGGGTTGGAATTGGTCCCTCGCCGTAAGATCAGCTATCGGGGCATTACCCTCGAAGAGATGGACGTCGACGCGGTTCTGGCTCGGAAGCCGACCGTCGTCCTGGTCGACGAACTCGCCCACACCAACGCCCCGGGAGGCAAGCACGCCAAGCGTTATGAGGACGTCGACGATTTGCTCCGCGCCGGCGTCAACGTCCTGAGCACATTGAACGTCCAGCATCTGGAGAGTCTCTACGACGTCGTCGAGCGGTTCACGGGGACGCGCCAGAAGGAACGAGTTCCCGACTCCGTGCTTCAGCAGGCCGACCAGGTGGTCAACGTCGACCTTTCGGCCGAGGATCTCCAGGAGCGGCTTCGCGTCGGCAAGGTCTATCCAGCGGACCGGGCCGCTCGGGCGCTCGAGGGGTATTTCACAGGCGAGAACCTGGAGCAACTCCGCGAGCTGGCCCTGGAGCATCTAGCCCATATCCTCGACCGTCGCCGTCAGGAGCGGCAGGTGGGTAATTCGGAGCCGAGTGGGTCGGAACGGGTGATGGTTTGCGTCAGCTCCCGGAGCCCGAACGCCTCGCGACTTCTCCGCGCCGGCGCCCGGCTGGCGGATCGTTTGGGGGCTCCGTGGTACGCGGTCTACGTCCAGACGCCCGGCGAGCAGACGGAGAAGATCGACGCGGCCACCCAGCGAAGCGTGGCCGATACACTCAACCAGGCCCGGTTGGCGAACGGCGTCCCCATGCAGTTCCGAGGTAAGGACGTGGCCACGGCCGTCGCGGGTTTCGTCCGCGAGTACGGGATCACCCACGTGGTTGTCGGCCGCAGCCAGCAGCCCTGGTGGAAGACCTGGTTCCGAACCTCCCTCCTCGATCGGATCGTTCGCTCTGTCCCCGAGGCGACCGTCGTGGTGGTCGGGGAGACCTGACGCAGAGGCTTGAGAGCCGAGGAGGCACTCGCCATGGATCTGAATCTGAGAGGTCGAGTCGCGGTAGTCACAGGCGGAGCGAGCGGGATCGGGCGGGCTGTGGCGAGGGCCTTCGCCGCCGAAGGGGCCCACGTGGCGCTCTGGGACCTGAACGACGAGGTCGGCGTCGAATCGAACAGGCTCGGCGCGGAGTTCTCGGCGCCCGTCATGGGAGTTCCCGTCGACGTAGCCGACGAGGCGGCCGTCGACCTCGCCCTGGCGCGGACGGTCGCCGAACTGGGCCCGATCGACCATCTCGTCCACGCCGCGGCGATCGGTTCCGGCAAGTTCGGCTTCCCGTTCACCAACCTTCGCCCGTCCGACTGGGCTCGCGTGCTGAACGTCAACGTGATCGGCATGGCGAACGTCGCCCACGCCCTCGCGCCCGTGATGATCGAGCGCAAGTCAGGCACGATGGTTTTCGTCGCCTCCGTCGCCGGTCAGATCGGCTCGCAGACCGATCCTCCCTACAGCGCGTCCAAGGCGGCCAACATCAACTTCGCCCAGTGTCTGGCGAAGGATCTGGCCTCGCACGGCGTCCGCGTCAACACGGTCTGTCCCGGGATGGTGCAGACCCCGTTGAACCGCTCGGTCTGGCAGGCCTGGCATGACCAGGCCTCCCCGGCCGACCGCCTCTCCTACGACGAATGGTCGGACCGGAAGATCCGCGCAGTCGTGCCGCTCGGCCGCTGGCAAACCGCCGAGGCTGTGGCCGACATGATCGTCTTCCTATCCTCGGATCGAACCGCGCACGTCACCGGCCAGACGATCAACGTCGACGGCGGTTTCGTCATGCACTGGTAGGCCCGAGGCCCAAACGAAGCAACCTCGGACGATGGGATGGTCGTCGAGTTGACCCGGAGGCTCGACGACGCTCTGCGCGCCGGTAATCGACGCGCGCTCCAGAGGTCCGACGCGCTGGGCGCGGCCGCCACCCAGATCGGCCCCGGTGCCCGGGCGGCGGCTGTGGCCCTGCACAGCCAGATGGGCCTGTTGCACGGGAAGGTCACGCCGGTCTCCCGACTCCTCCTCGGCATCGCTCCGACCCGCGGGGCCAGCGCCCAGATCAGCCTGCGGGCCGCGACGCGCCTGGTGCCGAACTACCAACTGATACTCGGCGGGGTGCGTGGCTCCGAGCAGCTCGCGGCGGACGAGGAGGGATGGCGGATCGGAGAGCGCCCCGCCTGGCTCCACGCGTTCGAATTGCGCAGAACGAGGCTGCGGAACTCACGGCTTGGAAGTCGCCGCGCGCCCTCCGATGAGCGGGTCGGGTAGCTGACGCGGCCAGCGCCCGGTATACGAGACGTTCCGTACGCGGGCCTCGCTCTCGTCGGCGAAGTGGAAGAAGCCGAAGGTCCTGCGGTTCGCCGGCTCGATCGCGCGGGAGTAGACCTCGGTTCCGTTCAGGCGGAGGGTCGCCCGATCGCCGGCGATTTCCAGGACGACGCTGTTCCACTGCTTTTCCTTGAGCGGCAGAGACGCCGGGCCCCGGCGGTTCTCGGTCTCGACGGCCGTATTGCCGGGCTCGAGGCCGGTGCGGTCGTACGCGGCGTCGGTCATCCAGTGGACCTTGACGCCGTCGGGATCCAGGAGGAACGCCAGCCGATCGAGGGCCGGCGAGGCCGTCGCCCGGCCGGGGTCGTAGAAGAACTCGTAGGAGATCTCGCCGTCCTCCAGCATCGGCCGATGGTAAGCGAGGAGGCTCTCCTGCTTCGAACCTGGGAACTCGGTGCGGACCCGGCCGACGATCTCGTCGCCTCGCTTCTCCCAATCGGCCGTCGCGCCGGCGGGTTCGTCGTCGTAATAGTCGGCTCGCCAGCCCGTCAGGTCGGGGAGGGCCGAAAGTTTGAGGCGTTCGGGGACGTCCGGTGAACCCGTGATCCTGAGCTTCCTGACGCCGGCCGTGGAGCCCGCACTGGCGTGGACGGCCAGCCAGGGATCGCGTTCGGCGGGGAGGTTGGCCTCGTAGACCTGGCGGTCGTTGATGAAGATCGTCATGCGATTACCCTTCACGACCAGGCGGTAGGCGAACCAGTCGCCGATCCCGGCCAGCGGCGGCTTGACGTCGATCGTCTCGGTGCGCCGGCCTACCAGAAGTCGATACAGGTGGTTCAGGTCGTATTTCGGCGCGATGGCCACCCCGGCGTAAGAGATGCGGGCCTCGCGCCAGCCGAACGAGGTCAACTCGCAGTCGAGCTGGAAGTCGCCGCGCAGCGGGGTCGCCAGGTAGAGGTAGTCGTTGAAGTGCCCGGGCAAATGGGCGAGCTCGGCGTCACGACGGAGCCAGTGGCTCGACGGCGAGCCATTGCCACGCGTCTCGGCCGTGGCGAGGTCGACGGAAGCCCAGGACGAACCTTCGCCCGTCGCGGGCGGGACCCCGGCGTCAAGCGAGGCCAGCAGGGCCAGCGACCGGGTCCCCTTGACGAGGGTTTCCCACCGCGAGGCGCCGGCCTTCTTCTGGGCCCAATCGGCCGCGACGTCCAGCAAGGCCAGGACCGCGGGCGTCGCCTTCTTTCGCTCGGTCGCGAAGGCGGCGGCGGTCAACTCCGGCCAGCGGAGCCATTCGTCGAGATTGGAGGCGTCTCGGAGGGATTCGAGAAGCGGCTTCAACGCCGTCAGGGCGGCCTCGGCCGCCGCGTCGTCGTCGCGAGCGGTCGCGATCATCGCCTGCAAGGCGAGCTTTCCTCGCCGCGCCGCGTCGTCGCCGGCCGGAGCGGCTTCGACCCGATCGGCCAGTTCCGCGAGCTTTCCCGCCTGAGCCGCGGCCTCCACCATCGCCATCGCCGGGGCTCTCAGCTTTCCACCCGCCTCCGCTGGGGACGCTGCGGTCGGGGGGGGATTCGCGGGGGTGGAGTAACCCTGCAGCCGAAAGACCGGGTGGTCGGGCGAGGGGAGAACCCAACCCGCAAGGGCTTGATAGCGAGCCTCGGCGTCGGCCGGCGCGGACGCCAGCACGTCCTCGGCCCCGAGGCTGAAGAGACGCTCGCCGATCACCGCGTGACGGGCGCGGCGTTCAGCTTCGGAGCCGACCTGCGCCGGGCTCCGCAGGGCGAGCGCGTTGCGGTCGGCGTCCGAGAGCGACTCGGGCCATCGGCCCTTGAGGACCACGTCGCGAACCTGCACCGCCGTCCTGTCCTTGTCATGGAAGAGGCCGAACCGACGCCCGGCCGTTGGCTCCAACGGATGCTCGTAGATCGTCCGCCCGTTCAACTCCAGGACGGCGGACGTCTCCTTGATCGTGAGCGTCAGCGCGTTCCAGTCGTTCGGCTTGAGGGGAAGCTCGCCGTCTCCCTGCCGATTCTCCGGCACGTCGACGGCGTTGGCGGCCGACACGCCCGACAGGTCGTTCGGGCCGCTCGTCAGCCAGTGCAGGCGCACGCCCTTCGGCTCCAAGAGGAAGGCGATGCGGCCCAGCGCGGGATGCACCATGACCTGATCGGGCTCGTAATAGAAGGCGTAGCTCAGGACGTCCCCGTCGCGGAGGGGCCGTTCGTAGAACAGGAGGCTCTGGACGGCGTCCTGGGGGAGCGCCGCCGCTCGACCGCTCTCGTCGTAGTATTCAGGGTTTTGAGTGGAGAGTCCCGAGGGGGGAAGCCGCCGGCCGCGAATGACGCCGCCTTCGGCCGACCAGTCGAAGTCGTCGGGATTGGTGGAGGGCCTGGTCCGCCGGATGGAGGCTGTCGCCGCGTCCTCGGCGGCTGCGGGTGTGGGCGTCCGACGGGGCATCCGCGACTCGTTGAAGAAGCGGCTCGACCATCCTTCCAGGCGGTCCTCGGAGGTCAGCTTCACCTCGCGGGGGATCGTCGGATTCCCCGTGAGGACGACGTTGCGCCAGGCGGTGCGCTGGCCGGCGCCCGAGCCCAGGACCAGCCAGGGATTGGTCGGGGTGGGCGGCTTGTCCTCACGCATCAGGTGTCCGTTGACGTAGAGGCGCGTGGACTCCGGAGAGACCTTGTACATCACGCGGTTGAAGTCCTCGGTTCGCACGAACTTCCAGGGACGCCGAGGGTTCTCGGGATCGAGGTTCGGGGATTCGATCGCCGCGTTGGGGTCGGACGTGAGGGCGCCGTAGAGGACCCCGCCGCTGGCCCAGTCTCCTCGGAAGACGTCCATCGACAGTTCGAATTCGCCCGTGAGCGGGTAGTCGAACGCCAGCCGCTCGCCGAGCGCGCTGGCGACCAGGGCCGTGAGATCCTGATGACGAACCCATAAGGCCCGGAAGGAGGCGTTGTTGGTGCTGAAGGCGCTCCAGCCGGGGAGATCCACGACCGTGGAAGCCGTCAAACCCCGAGAGCCCGTCTCCTCGGCGCGGGCCGAGGCCAGCTCGCGCCGGACGATCGAGACGGCCGAGGAATCGGAGTAACGCCGCGCCTGCCCTTCAAGCGCCTCCATCAGCTCAAGGCCGAGGGCCCGCAGCTCGGGTTTGTCGCTCGACCGGGCGGCCCTCATCACTGGGTAGTCGTTCCAGGGGAACGTCCGCCGTTGCTGAAGGCGCATGCGGACGTTAAGGGTTTCGAGCGGCGAGGCGTTTTCGCGAGCGAGTTCGTCGATGCGGGACTTGACGCGACCGGAGACTTCCTCAACCCGCCCGGCCGTGAGGCCGATGAGTCTGTCGAGCGTCTCAGCGTTTTCGACCTTCTGCTCGACGGCGGCGTGCGTCTCTTTGGCCAACTCGTCGAGCTTGCCAGCCTCGGCGGCCGACTCGACCAGCAGGCTCGCCGTGCTCCAGACGTCGTCGCTCGGCGAGGCATGGGGGGCCGGGTTCGCGCGGTTCGTGAAGCGAGCCGGGGGGTGATCGTCTGGGCCAGCGGTCGTCAGGAACCGGACGGACTTCCGCGATTCATTGGGGAGCGTCCAGGCCTTGAGAGCGGCGTATCGGTCGGTGACGGGAAGGCTCGCCATCCCCTGGAGGGTGAGGCGGAGGGCTTCGCCCAGGGGCGGGTCGCCGCCGGAGTAGCTCGGAGAGTCGAAGAACCGGCCGAACTGCTCCAGGGCTCCCGTCCAGTCCCCGGCGCGGGCGGATTCTCCGGCGATGGTCAGCAAGTGCTGCTTGCGCAGGTAGAGGAGGTAGTCGCCGCCGTAGTTGACGCCTCCGGTTCGTTCGACGACGTCGAAGTACGAGAGCAGCAGCTTGCGGCCCGCCTCGACGTCGCCCGCGGCGAACGACTGGCGGGCGAGGGCGAGCATCAGAGGGCCGGCCGGTCCACCAGGCCCCGAGCCTTCATAGGCCTTCAAGCCGGCCTCCACGACCTGACTCGCGGGCTTGCGAGCCGCCGGCCGGTCGAGTGCGGGCAGAGCCGCCAGCACGGCCAGCTCGGCGGTCGTGCGAAGGGGATCGCTCTTCACGCGATCGAGCAGGGCGGCGAGGGCCGTATTCAGGTCGTCGTCGCGGCCGGAGGCGAGCGCGAGTTGCGTCTTCAGTACGAGCGCCGGCGCGGAGGCAAGGGGCTGACGCCCACGAGCCTCGACAACGCGGACGAGGGCGTCGGAACGGCCGGCCCGGACGGCCCAGTCGGCCAGCATTGCGCCGACGCTTCGCGCCCGGAGCGTCCCGCCGGAGCCGAGCGGCTGAGCATAGAGGAACAGGTCGGCCGGCCTCGCCTCCGGGGCGACCGCGCCCAGGAGCGTCTCATAGACCAGTTCGGGCGGGGCCTGGCGTCGCTTCCAGATCGGATCCAGCTCCATCATCCGGGTGACGACCCGACCCGGAACCGGATCCGTGGGCTCCACGGCCGCGCCGTTGCGAACGACGACGCGCTGCCGGCGGGCGTTCGGCGAAGCCTCGACGACCACGGGAGGCCCCCCCTTGAGCGACTCGCGGACGGCCCGGGCGCTCAGCTCGAAGAAGCCCTGGTCTGCGGCGAGCTTCGCCACCTGCATGGCCTGCTCGAAGCGATCCAGGGGAAGGAGCGGCGTCCCGGCAGCCGGCGTGCGAACCGCCGGAGCGCCCGGCGCGCGAGCCCCCGGGGCGGCCGGGACGGGAGGACGCGGGATCGGCAACGAAGCGTCCTGGGCCTGGAAAGACGTGCGGCGAACCGGAACGGCCGCGGGCGCGGGCGCCGCGGCGGGGGGCTGGTTCGGCTGGGGGCCAGCGGGCTTCTTCTTCACATCGCCGATCAGGATCGAGTCGAGCATTCGGCCCAGGGCGGCCTCCGCCGTCGCGCGGTCGCCCCGCCGGAGCGCTTGCTCGCCCTGCTCGCGGAGCATCGCCAGATTCCACGACGGGTCCGCCTGGCGTCGCGCGGCTTCCAGCGCGACCGTGGCGAGCGAGTCCCCGCGCGATCGCCATTCGTCGGACTTCCGACAGGCCCGCGCAACGAGCCAGACGGGGATGAGGCTCATGGCCTCCGCCCGCTGGCGGGCGTTGGCCCGACCGCCGGGCGGGAGCGGCTCCAGGGGCTTCTTCGCCAGAACCTCGTCCAGATGGTCGAGCGCCGTGCGAACGGCCTGGGAGTCGCCGCCGGCCAGGGCGGTCAGCGCGGCGGTCGCGGCGGTCGCGACGTCGTCGGGGGTGGATTTGCGGATCTCCTCCAGCCTCGTGCTCACCTGGCCCAGACGCTTCGGATCGCCGGCCGCCGCCTGGAGCGACTCGTCGAGGAGGCTCCGGATCGCGGCCTTGTCCAGTTCGCGGGGGTAGACCATCACGCCCATCTGGACCCCCGACGTGGACTTGCCGTCGCCCGAGCCCAGGAAGCGTGACACGGCCTGGGCCAGATCCTCGCCCTTCATGCCCGTCAGGGCTTCATCAAGGCTGGTGCGGACGGTCCGAATCAACTCCGACCGCTCCATGTAGTAGTTGGGGGCGTCCGGCGGGATCGCCTCGGCGCCGGCCTGGGCCTCGTTGAGCATCGGGGCCGCGTCGACGGCGAAGCCCAGACGCAGCAACTCCCGACCGATCGCCATCTGGCTGCCGACCCGCATCTGCTGGGCGTAGTCGTCGCCGTAGTTCGACAGGTCCTGCGGCTTCGCCAGCTCGAGCAGGGCCCGCCTTGCGTCGTCCTTGCGGCCGTCCTTCACGTACAGAGCCACCAGCCGTCTGATGGGACTATACTCATATTCGTTCATGATGCTGGAATTGGACGAACGGTCGGTCAGGGCCGACTCGTAAAAGCGGACTGCCAGATCGCGGGTCGGCCCGTACTTCTCAAGCTCGCAGCCGAGAACCTGAGGCGCGTAGCCCGTCGGCGGGGCGTCCTTCGTCTTGTCGAGCACCTCGTTCACAAGGCGCACCGCGTCGTCGAACCGGCCCGCGCGGCAGTCGACCAGGGCCTGGAGGGCCTTTCCGGCCGTCCAGTCGGGATACTTCGCGCGGGCCGCCTCGATCTTGCGGGACAGCTCGTCGAGCCGGTTCTGGGCCGCGGCGAGGTCCAGCAGCCGCGAGACGAGGCTCGTGATCTGGCCCCCGGAACTGAACGAGAGACCCGTCTGAAAGGCCTGCCACTCGCCGTTGTTCGAGCTGACCGTCTGGTCGGGGACGGCGATCTCGCAGGCGTAGTCGTAGATCTCCGGGAGCTTCCAGATCTCCTCGTCGTAGACGTAGTCCATGATGTTCGCGCGATCGGCCGGGAAGGCGGCCCAGGCCTTGCGGAACAGGGGGACGACCCGAGATTTCTGGGCCGGATCGTACGACATGTTCTGGATCATGTTCATAACGGAGCCGTAATTGCCGAAGGAGCGCATGTCGGCCTCCTCCAGCATCTTCGACAGCTCCTCGGACTTGCCCGCGGTCTGGAAGGCGTTCATCACCTGATAATAATTGCGGCCGAAAAGGGCTGGGTCCTTCTGGAACGCGGCCTTGTACTGTTCGACGGCCGCGGCGGCCTGGCCTTCCTGGTAGAGCTGGGTCGCGGTCTGGTAGCGGAGCGAGGCGTCGTCGGGACGCAGCTCGATCACCTTCATCAGCTCGGCGCGGGCGTCGTCGCGCCGATTCGCCGCCTTGTAATAGTCGGCCAGAGTCTGGTGGAGCTGGACCGAGTTGGGGGTCGTCTTGAGTTGGTCCTTGACCCTGCCGATCAACTCGTCGAGCCGACCTGAGCGGGCGAGCACCTGCACGGCCGCGGCGCGGGCCTGTTCAGGGCTCGCCGTGGTCGAGGAAACCGAGTAGCCGTAGGGGTTGGAGCGGGTGGGGAGCGTGCTCCGGAGGATCTGCTGGGCCACCTGGACGGCGGCTTCGTTGTTGCGGTCCTTCTGGTGCTGGAGCATCAGGCCGACGAGCGACGAGGCCTTGTTGCCGGCTCGTCGACGAGCCCGGTTCAGCACCGCCTCGCTCAACTCGCCGAGCCCGAGCTGGCCCATCTGGCCGGCCAGGCGGACTTGCGTGTCGGTGTCGAGCCGGAGGCCGAAGAGGCGCTCGGCGGCGTGGCGGGCGCGTTCCAGGTCGCCCGTCAGGATGGCCAGCCGGAGCGCCTGCTCTTCTTTACGCTGGGTCGTGGCGTTGTCCAGCGGCTTGACGGCGTCGACCACTGTGAGCGCCTCGGCAGGGTCGCCGCGCTGTTCCAGCAGGTCGGCGAGAACGAGCCGCATGTCGGAGTCGGTCTTGGTGTGCTCGACGGCCTTCGAGAATTCGGTGATCGCGGCGTCCTTATCGTCGTCCCACCAGTGAACGTAGCTGAGCGCTAGCCGCGGCAGGACGGCGTCGCCGTCGGATTGGGCCTCGTCGGCGAGTTTGCGGAGATGAGCGGCCAGGTCGCTGGACAGGTCCTGGCGCTTGAACTCGTCGTAGGCCGTTCGGACCACGCCGATCGCCCCCTCGTCGAAATACTCGTTGGCGGTAGGGAAGGAGAACCGCGACGAGGTCTGCGTATTGCCGTTCCAGACCATGACGTAGGAGAGAGAGTTGGCGGTCGAGCGGGGCCGGCCGGGGCGCCGTTGCTGGGCGGCCCGGCGCATTGCCGCGAACTGGTCGTCGAGCAGCCTGAAGGCGTCGGCGGAGTTCTTCTCGCGGAGCCGTAGGGATACGGCGCGGGCCCGGGCCGACGCCGGCGGGGCCATATAGGCGGGCTGTTGGGTCTTGGGCCCGAGGCGCTCGTACTTGTCGGAGAGGGCGCGGATCGTCTCGACGTCGGCTCGCTGACCGGCGAGCGCCAGCGCCATCGACAACTGCTCGGCGTTCTCGGCCGAGGCGACCGTCTCCCGGAAGATGCGATCGCCGTCGGCCTCGCGTTTGGCCCGCTTCAGCTCGGTGGTCACGGCGCCGAGAACGACCGAGTCGACCAGCTCGGGACGCCGGCGGCGGAGGTTCTCGTAGCAAGCGAGGAGGTGTTCCAGCTCGGCCGGGGGGAGGGGCGGCGTGCGGTCGACGTTGTCCTGGCCGACCCTGGAGTAGACCCGCTGGCCGGCCGCCGAGCGCCGATTCGTGACGCCGTACAGGACCGCCCAGAGGGCCGAGGGATCCGTGGGGGTCGCCTTGCTCAGATCAACGGCCGTCTTGTAGGCCTCCGGGTAGTCGAAGCGGATCTGACTGAGCCAGTACCAGTCCCAGAGCGCCGTCGGATCGGCGGGGGTCGCCTCCCTGGCCTTGCGGAAAGCGGCGAGAGTCTCCTCCTCCTTGTGGGTTTTCATGGCCGTGGAGAGGGTCCAGGCCAGGGCGGCCAGACGCGCCTGGCCGAAGTCCTGCGGCGTCCAGGCGTACGACTGCGAGCGCAGGTAGGCGTCGCGGGACTCGACGCTGGTCACGATGCGGATCTGGTAGATCGCGTTGATCCGCTCCTGAAGCGGCGGGACGGTGATGCGTTGGAGCGCCGAGGGCCGGGCGGCCGAGGAGGCTGTCTTGGGATCTCGGCTGCGGGCCTTGGCCACGGCGCCCTTTTCGTCGTCGGCCACGGCGCCCCGGAGATCCATCAGCGTTCGGAAACGGGCGACGGCGTCCTCGGGCCGCTTGAGCGCGACGAGCGCGACGCCCTCTCGGTAAAGCGCCTCCCAGTCTCGCGGATCCTTGCGGAGGAGGCCCTCGACGACCTCCAAGGCGGCCTTGGGCTTGTCGTTGGCGAGGAGGCTGTCGATCGCCGGGAAGACCTTGTCGGGCTGGCTCTTGCCGGCCGCCAGTTTGGACCAGACGGCCTGCGCCTCTTCCATCTCGTTGAGGCGAACGTAGAGTTGGGCCAGCTTGTTCGAGGCGTCGTCGGCGGGGGCCAACTCGACGAGTTGCTTCTGATACTTCGCCGCGCTCTCGAAGTCGCCCTCTTCCTCAGAGAGCTTGACCAACTGCTGGAGCAATCGCGGGTCGCGGGCGTCGGCGGCGAGGAGCCGCTCCAGCTCGGAGCGCGCCTGGCCGAGGTCGCCCGAAGAGGCGTACGCCTGCGCCAGGCACACGGCCAACTCGCGCTGCTGGTCCTGGCGGCGGTTCTCCTGAACGTCGCCTTGAAGCCGGGCGAGCAGGCGGTCGAACTGGTTTCGCTGAAGGTAAAGGTCCGTCAGACGCGGGACGATCCCGAGCTTGGCGTCGAGATCCTCGGCCCGCTCGAAGGCCTTCCAGTAGACCTCGACGGCCTCCTCCGTGCGGAATTGCCCGGCGAGCGTCTCGGCCAGGGCCAGGGTGATCTTCGAATCGTTGGGGTCGATCCGCACGGCGCGGCGGAGGGCGTCAAGCCCCTCGTCGTTGCGCCCGAGCTGGAAGCACAATTCCGAGAGGAATTGATAGTGCTCCGGGTTGCCCGGCGCGGCGGCGATCAGGTCGTGGGCCGCCTTCAGCGCCGCGTCGGCCCGGCCCAGGCGGGCCTCCAGCTTGGCGACGCCCGTCAGGTATTCGGCCCGGTTGCGACGGTCGACGTCGGCCAGCCGGCGATAGGCCTCGGCTGCTCCGCCCAGGTCGCCCGACGATTCGCGCAGGCGGGCGGCGAGCGTCCAGGCCGGGATCGACTTCGGATCGACCTCGACGGCCTTCTCCACGGCCTGGACGGCCTCGGCGGTCTTCGACTCGGCGTCGAGATAACGAGCCAGCCGAGCCCAGAGAGCCGAGACGGCCGCGGGAGCGGCGCCCGCTGCGGCCTTCGCGTCCAGGTCCTTGCGAATCTCCGCCGAGCGATCCGCCAGACGTCCGGCGCCGGCGTCGTTCTTCACCTGGGCTTCGACGGCCGCGACCTTCTCCTCGTCCTTCTCGGCGAAGCGCTCGGCGGCGTCGAGTTGGGCCTTCGCCTCGTCGTAGCGCGACGATTTGTGGAGCAGGTCGGCGAACTTCATCCGCAGGCCGTAGTCGTCGGCGTCCAGGGCCACCGCCTCAGTGAGCGGGGCGACGGCCTCAGACAGATAGCCGAAGCCCGAGAGGACTTCGCCCAGGCGGGTCAGCCCCTTGGAGTTGTGGTTGGGCCCCTCCGCGATCTTCGCCCAGGCGGCCTTGGCCTCGTCCGGCCGCTTCAACGAGTGGAGATATTCGCCCAGGTACTCGTGGTACTGGACGTCGCTCGGGGCCAGTTCGATCGCCTTGCGGTAGAGCGCCAGCGCCTCGTCCACGACGCCGGCCTGCCGGAAGAGGTCGGCGACCTGCGCGGTGACGACGGGGTCCTTGGGACGCGCGGCCAGCATCCGCCGCCAGACCTCTCCCGCGTCCGCCTTACGCTGGGCTTCCGGCTTGGTGGTGTCGTGCAGGAGCAGGGCGCCCCACTCGCGAAGGACGTCGGGATCGTCGGGCTGGGCCTCGTCCATCGCCTTGTACTGCGCGGCGGCCTCGGCGATTTTCTGATCCTGGACGAGTTGGCCGATCAGCGCGAGTCGCAGATCCTTCCGTGAGGGGGCGAGCTTCACGGCCTTCTCGAACCAGATCTGCGAGGCCGACGCCCTCCCCTGCGCGGCCAGCGAACGGCCCAGGCGAACCAGAGCGTCGACGTCTTCGGGGTGCTTCTCGATCCACTTCTCGTAATACGTCGCCAACCCCGCGCGGTCGTCGCCGCGGAGGAAGACTTCCTCGATCTTCTGGCGGGATTCGCGGTAGAGCCAGCTATCGGGGCGAAGCTGCCCGAGGAGCTTCTCGAAGTCGCGGAGAGCCTCGTCGGAACGGCCGAGGCGCACCTTCAAGTCGGCGGCCTGCATGCCGAGCTGGACGCGCCGGAACGGGTCGGTGGTCTTGGCGGCGAGGGCCTCGTATCGCGCCAGGGCCGGGGCGTTCTGGCCCTCCTCGGCCAGGGCCGAGGCGATCTGCTCCTGGACTCGTTGATCGTTGGGGAAGCTCTCTTCGAGCCGCTTCCAGACCTTAAGGGCGTCCTCGGTCTTCTGGGTCCGCTGATAGACGCGGCCGAGGGCCTGGAAGACCTCCAGTAAGTCGTTGCGCGTCGGCTTGCGCGCGATGGCCTGTTCAAAGGCCGCGGCGGCGGCCTCCGGCTGGCCGACCATCAGCAGGGCCTGGCCAAGATAGTACGAGGGGAGCGGGTCGTCGGGGCGCATGGCCTCGGCCTTGCGCAGGGCCTCGACGGACGCCGCGTCGCGGCCGCGCTGGCCTTCGACGAGGCCCAGGATCATCCAGGCGACGCCGTCGTCCGGCTTCGCCGCGACGCGATCGGCGTAGGTCTTGACGAAAGAGTCGAGCGTCCCGCGCTCGACGTGATAGCCGTAGACGCGGTCGAGCGCCGTCCCCTTGCGCGGGGCCTTCTCCAGCAGGGAGAGGAACCGCCGTTGCGTCTCCTCCTGACGTTTCTCCTCGGCGTCCGCCGGGTCGTCGGTCTTCGCGGCGTTGGACCGCGCCGCTTGCTGGGCGAGGGCCTGCGGCGCGAACATCGCCGCGGCGATCATGGGCGGGAGGAGTAGGCGAAGCCGAAGGATGCGGCTCGTCGACATGGTGCGGCCCTCTCCAGGGTGACGGACGACGGGATCGACCCCGCCCGGCGCAGGATAACGGTGTCCTAGAAGACTCGTCAACCAGTTCCGGACATTTGTAAAAAACCTCAAGCGATTCGGATTCTGGTTGAGGAACCCGTTCCCGGCCGCTACGATTTCCGACGTCTGTCCGAAATACGGCCCCGATCCATCGCCTCGAGGAACCGAGCGGCATGACGAGCGATCCCGAAGCCATCAAGGAACAGCTCGACCGTTTCCGCGCCGACTTCGACGCCCTCCGGGCCGAGATCGGCAAGGTAATCGTCGGCAACCGCGAGATCGTCGACGGCGTGCTGCTGGCCCTGATCGCCGGCGGGCACGTCCTGCTCGAAGGCGTGCCGGGGCTGGGCAAGACGCTGCTGGTCCGCACGCTGTCGGACGCCCTCCACCTGAAGTTCCAGCGCATCCAGTTCACGCCCGACCTCATGCCGGCCGACCTGATCGGTACGAATGTGGTCCTGGAAAATCCCGAGGGAGGCCGCCGGTTCGAGTTCCAGCCGGGGCCGGTCTTCTCGAACCTCGTCCTCGCCGACGAGATCAACCGGGCGACGCCCAAGACCCAGTCCGCCCTGCTGGAAGCCATGCAGGAGCGGTCGGTGACGATCGGCGGCAAGACGCACGACCTCGGCCGGCCGTTCTTCGTCCTGGCGACGCAGAACCCGCTGGAGATGGAAGGGACGTACCCGCTCCCAGAGGCCCAGCTCGACCGCTTCTTCTTCAAGCTTCTGGTGAAGTTCCCCTCGGCCGACGAATTGGAATCCATCATCGACCGGACCACCGAGGCCGCCGAGCCCCGCGCACAGCCGATCTTCGACGGCCATCGCATCGGCGAGCTGTCCAAACTGGCCCGCCAGATCCCCATCGCCGACGAGTTGAAGAAGCACGCCGTCTCGATCATCCTGGCGACCCACCCCGAAGACGAGCGCGCGACCGACATGGTCCGCCGTTACGTCCGCTACGGCTCCAGCCCGCGCGGGGCCCAGTCCGTCATCCTCGCCGCCAAGATCCGCGCGATCCTCGACCACCGCTACCACGTCGCTCGCGAGGACCTGCACGAAGTGGTCCGCCCCGCGCTGCGACACCGCCTGATCCTGAACTTCGAGGGCCAGGCTGAGAACGTCCAGCCCGACGAGGTGCTCGCCGACGTGCTGGAGAAGCTGGAGGCGCCCGCGCTGGTCGGCTGACGACGCCGGACGGATTGGAACGGGATTCCTCGCGGAGACGAGTCCGACATGCCCCCGACGACCGCCGGCTCGCGAACGCCCCTGTTCGACGCCGACTTCATCCAGAAGCTGGAGTATCTCTCGCTCGTTTCGCGACGGGTGTTCCGCGGGCGTTTGCTCGCCCAACGGCGGACGACCCAGCTCGGCGGCGGCGTCGAGTTCGCCGACCACCGCGAGTACGCGCCGGGGGACGACTTCCGGCACCTCGACTGGAACCTATTCGCCCGTCACGACGAGCTGCTTTTGAAGCGGTTCCAGGAGGAGGAAGACCTCCACGTCTACATCCTGCTGGACTGTTCGCGGAGCATGGCGTTCGGCGACCCCTCGAAGTTCGACTACGCCCGACGCGTGGCCGCGGCGCTGGCGTACATCGCCCTAGCCGAGTTGGACCGCGCGGCGGTCTCAGCCTTCGCCGGCGGGATCTTCAACGACTTCCCGCTGACGCGCGGCAAGGCGCGGATTCTGTCGCTGCTCCAGTTCCTCGAACGCCTCCCCGTCCAGGACGGTCCGACCGACCTGGCCCGCGCCGCCCGCGACTTTACCATTCGCACCCAGCGCCGAGGGCTGGTCATCGTCGTCAGCGATCTGTTCGACCCCGCCGGCTTCGAGCGCGGTTTGGACGTCCTCCGCCACAGTCGGTATGAGCCCCACGTCGTCCAGATCTACGACCGTCGCGAGGCCGACCCCGACCTCAAGGGGGACCTGGAACTCTTCGACGTCGAGACGCAGACCGTCGAGAAGGTCACCGTCACCGAGCGCAACCTGAAGCAATACCGCGCGATCTTCGCCGAGTTCCTGGAATCGGTCCAGCGCTACTGCAAGACCTACGGGATCGGCGGGACCTGCACGCCGACCCAGGTCCCGTTCGACGACCTGATCCTGAAGATGATGCGGCAGACGGGGGCCGTCGTATGAACCTCGTCAACCCGACGGGACTCTGGCTGGCGGCGTTGGCGGCCCCCATCATCGGCCTGTACATCCTCAAGATCCGCCTGCGGCGCGCGCCGGTTTCGACCATCCAGTTCTGGCGGCGGATCTACGAGGAGAAGAAGCCCCGGTCCATCTGGCAGCGGCTGCGGCACTGGATCTCATTGGCGCTCCAGCTCGCGTTCCTGGCCCTTCTGACCGTGGCTCTCGCCGACCCGATCTTCCGCTGGCAGCAAGGGCAGGGGAGGCGTCGCGTGCTGGTCCTCGACGACTCCGCCAGCATGAACGCGGCCGACGTCGCGCCCAGCCGGTTCGAGGCGGCACGGGCCGAGTGCCGCCGGATCGTCGACGGCATGCGACTGGGCGACGAGACGGCGGTCATCGCCGTCGGGACGCCCCCGCGTGTGCTCTGCGGGATGACCGACCACCAGCGAACCCTCCGCGACGCCATCGATGCCGCGACTCCCACCGACGGCCCGACCCGGGTCTCCGACGCCGTCGCCCTGGCGCGACGGCTCCTGGCCGACGGCCCCGCCGCCGGCCGCGGGGTGGTCGTCGTCAGCGACGGCGGGTTCGACGGGGCCGCGGAGCTGTCGAAGTCGAACGACGTCGAGATGATCGCCGTGGGCGGCAAGGCGTCGAACATCGGGATCACCCGGCTCCAGGCGCGCAGGAGCCTGCTCGATCCCATCGGCTACGAGATCCTCGTCGAGGTCCTCAACGCCTCCGACGATCCGGCCGAATGCCGGTTGGAGCTGGACCTGGACGACCAGCCGGTCGACGTGGTCCCCCTCAAGCTCAAGCCGGGCGAGCGCGTGACGCAGATCTTCGAGAAGGCCTCGGCCGACGGCGGCCTGCTTCGGGCGAAGGTCGACCACGGCGGCGCTCTGGCGGCCGACGACTCCGCCGTCGCCCTCTTGCCCAAACGCAGCCGGCGCAAGGTGCGGTTGGAGACGGCCGGCGACCTCTTCCTTGAGAAGGTCTTCGAGGCCATGCCCCTGGTCGACTTGGAGGTCGTCAAGGACCCCGCCGCGAAGCCCTCGCCGGGCGCCCCGCCGGCGCTCACCGTCTTCGACGGCCGCACGCCTGAAGTCCTGCCTCCCGGTCCGATCCTCGTCATCTCGCCCGAGTCGTCCAGCGCCCTCTGGAAGGTTGCGGACAAGATCCAGGATCCGGTGGTCGCCAAGCAGGACGGCGACTCCCCCTTGATGACCCACATTCGCCTCGACCGCATCCTGATGCCCGAGGCGCGCAAGCTCGTCCTGGAAGCGTCCGCTAAACCGAAGGTCCTCGCCGAGACGGCCACCGGCGACCCGCTGTACGCCGTGCTCGACCGCCCCGAAGGGAAGGTGGTCGTCCTGACCGTCGACCTCGACAAGAGCGACCTGCCGCTGCAGACCGCGTTCCCGATCATGACCACGAACCTGCTGAGCTGGCTCTCGGGCTCGCAGGGCGAGCTTCGCGAGGCCATCGCGACCGGAGCGACGACCGAGACGCCCCTCCCCGCCGAGGCCGATCCTCGCGCGAACCGCGTCCTCAGGCCGCCGACGGGCCCCGACCGCCCGCTGCCGACGGCCGCCGCCTCGATCGGCCTGGGTCCGCTCGATCGCGCCGGGATCTGGAAAGTGGTCCGAATCACCCCGCCGCCGGAATCGAAGGGCGACGCCAAGGCCGCCCCGACCGAACAGACACTCCTGGAGATCGCCTGCAACGTGGGCGACCGGCGCGAGACCGACCTCCGCCCGCCCGAAGGTTTGGAGGCCCGCCCCGAGCCAGCCCTCGCCGGCCTCTTCAGCCGACCGCTGTGGTTCTACCTCGTGGCCTGCGCCTGGGGTTTGACCTCCTGGGAATGGTTCCTCCATCAACGAAGGTGGATCGACTGATGAACTGGCCGTCGATCCAATTCGAGCTGACGCGGCCGTGGTGGCTCCTGGGCCTGCTGGCGTTGCCGGCGATCGCCTGGTACTACCATCGGAGTCTGGTCGACCTGGCCCGATGGCAACGACAGATCTCGCTCGGCGTGCGGGCCGTCGTGGTCGGGCTGCTGGTGCTGGCGATGGCCGGCCTGACGCTCCTTCGACCCACGCGCGAGCAATTCGTCGTCTTCGCCGTGGACCAGAGCATGAGCCTGGGGGACGACGCGCGCAAGGCGGCCGACGACTACGTCGCCAGGGCGGTCGCCGCCGCCGGAACCAACCGATGCGCCGTGCTTCCGTTCGCCGCCGTTCCGGGGAGGCTTCGCACGGGAGAGGACGCGAAGCGGCCCGCGTCGTCGCCCGAGGCGGCCCCCGCCGCCGCGATCGACCGCATGGGCACCGACCTGGCCGCTGCGCTGGAAGTCGCATCCGCCGCCGCGCCCCCGTTCTACGTCCCCAGAATCGTCCTGATTTCCGACGGCAACGCGACCTCCGGCGACGCCCTCCGCGCCGCAGCCGGGCTGCGAGGGTCGGTGGAGGTCTCAACCGTCCCGCTTCCCGTCCGCGACGACCCCGAGGTCCAGGTTTCCTCCGTCAACGTCCCGGCGCAGGTGCAGCAGGGCGAGGGCTTTCGGATCGAGCTGGTCATCGACAGCAACCACGACGACGACCAGGGCCGCGTCGAGGTCTACCGAGGCGACGTCAAGGCGGCCGACCAGCCGGTGAAGCTCAAGAAGGGCGAGAACCGCCTGTCGCTCTCGCAGACGATCGAGCAGGGGGGGATGACGCCGATCACCGCCCGGATCGTCGGCGCTCGCGACACCCTGCTCGACAACAACAGCGACTTCGGCCTGGTCTTCACCTCCGGCAAGCCGCGCATCCTGCTGGCGGAGAGCGACCCCGACCAGGCCAAACAACTCGCCTGGGCTCTTGAGGAGCAAGACCTCCAGGTCGACGTCCGGCCCGCCCGAGGCGTCCCCGAGACGCTGGCCGAGTTGCAGAACTACGACCTCGTGATCCTCTCGAACGTCCCAGCCACGGCGTTGACGGCCAAACAGATGCAGGCGACGCGGTCGTACGTTCAGGACCTCGGCGGCGGGCTCATCATGCTAGGCGGCGATCAATCGTTCGGCCTGGGCGGCTACTACAAGACGACCCTCGAGGAAATACTCCCGGTCCGCAGCGACTTCGAGAAGGAGAAGGAAAAGCCCAGCCTGGCGATGATGCTGGTCATCGACAAATCGGGCTCGATGGGGGGCGAGAAGATCGAGATGGCCAAGGAGGCCGCGCGAGCCGCCGTGGAATTGCTCGGCCCCAGCGACCAGATCGGCGTCCTCGCCTTCGAGGGGGACAACTTCTGGGTTTCCGAACTGCACCCGTGCAGCGACAAGGGCTACGTCCTGGACCGGATCGCGGCGCTGGAGGCCGGGGGCGGCACGAACATGGCCCCGGCCATGGAGGAATCCTTCGAGACGCTCCGCGGCGCGGTGGCGAAGCTCAAGCACGTCATCATCCTGACCGACGGCGTCTCCTCGCCGGGCGACTTCCGGGGGATCGCTGAGGCCATGTCCGCGGAGCGGATCACGGTTTCCACCGTCGCGATGGGGGCCGACGCCGATCAGGCGCTTCTTGAGGAGATCGCCCAGGTAGGCTCCGGCCGCTACTACGTCGCCGACGACCCGGGTCAGGTCCCCCAGATCTTCGCCAAGGAGACCGTCACCGCCAGCAAGTCGGCGATCAACGAGCAGCCCTTCACCCCCACCGTCGTCCGGCCGTCGCAGGTGCTGGCGGACGTCGGCCTGGATTCGGCGCCGTTCCTTCTCGGATATGTCATCACCCGGCCCAAGCCAACCTCCGAGGTGATCCTGGCGACCGAGAACGGCGACCCGCTCCTCTCGTGGTGGCGCTACGGCCTGGGGATGAGCGTGGCGTTCACGTCCGACGCCAAGTCGCGATGGGGGGCCGAGTGGCTCTCGTGGCCGCAGTTCGGCCAGTTCTGGGCCCAGATCGCCCGCCACGCCCTGCGCAAGGCGGAGGCTAAGGGGACCGTCGTCCAGGTCGAACGCAGGGGAAAGAAGACGCTCGTCTCGCTGGACGCGATCGAGCCGTCAAGCAAGTTTCTCAACCGGGCCGAGACCGAACTGACCCTGATCGACCCGTCCCTGGGGACGAAGGCGATCGAGATGGCCCAGACCGCTCCCGGCCGTTACCAGGCGGAGTTCGACGCCGCCCGCGCCGGGGCCTATCAATTGCAGTTCAGCCAGTCGAAGGAGGGCCAGGCGATCGGCCGCCAGTCGCGCGGGCTGGCCGTCGGCTATCCCGATGAGCTTCGCCTCCGGCCGGCGAACTCCGAACTGCTGCGGACGATCGCCGAGACGACCTCGGGCCGGCACGACCTGAAGGCCGAGCACGTCTTCGACCCATCGCCGCGCACGGTCCCGCGGACCACTCCCCTCTGGCCGTACCTCGTCGGCCTTGCGGGCCTGCTCTTCGTGCTGGACGTCGCGCTGCGGCGGATCGACCTCTCGCTGCTTCCCATCCTCCGACGGCGTTTTCCGCTGTCGACGGAACCGGTTTGATTCGATAATAATCTCGTGATGGAACCGCCGCGGCGACGCGGAGCTCGGGGCTTCTCTTCTGGAGGCGATGACGATGTCGGAGCCGATCTACGGGATGCTAGAGCCCGTCCGTCGCAGGCAACGGGCGGCCTCGGTGTTGCGGTGGTCCGTCTACGGCCTGCTGGCCGGAGCGGTCGCGAGCCTGGCGGCCGCGGGCTGGACGTGGCGCGCCACGGACGAACCCTCGCGGCCCACGTCGCTCTTGCTCCTGTTCGCCGGGCCGATCGTGGGGGCCCTGTTCGGAGCCTTGCGACGGCGGAGCTGGTCCGAGGCCGCCGCGGCCGTCGACGGCAGCTACGACCTCAAGGACCGCGCCCTGACGGCGATCGACTTCGCCCATCGGGCCGGTGAATCGCCGTTGCACGCCCTTCAGGTGACCGACGCGGAAGAGCACGTCCGCGACGTCGACCCTCGCCGCGCCGCGCCCATTCACCTTCCCCGCCTGTTCCCCTGGGCCGTCGCCGCCGCCGCGCTGGCGGTCGCACTGGCGGCCTGGCCGAGAGCCTCGCACGTCCAGGCTGGCCCCGCCGCTCCCGACGAGACGATCCTGGTCGTCGCCGACGAGGCTGCCGCAGATCTCGAAGACCTGGAGGAGATCACCAAGCAGGAGGGCGACGAGAAGCTCCGCGACCTCGTCCAGAAGCTGAATGAGAAGATCGAGGAGATGAAGCAGCCGGGCGTCGACGTGAAGGAGGCGCTGGCGAAGCTCTCGGAGATGCAATCGGCCGTGACGGCCCAGCAGGCCCTGTACAACGTGGGAGTTGTCGACGCCCAGATGAACTCGCTGGGCGAGGCGCTCGCCTCCGCCCAGGCCACCGAATCGGCCGGCAAGGCCCTCCAGCAACAGAAGTACGAGAAGGCGGCCGAGGCACTCGAGCAGGCTGACCCGCAGTTCGAGCGCAAGGAAGCCAAAGCGCTCAAGGAGGAGTTGAAAAAGGCCTCCACCGCCCAGGGCGAAGCCGGGCTCGGCGAGCTGAGCGAAACCACCAAGGAAATGGCTGACTCGCTCGACGACGGCCAGGCGTTCGCCAACTCGGCCCGCAAGCTCGGCAAATTGGCCCGCGCCCAGGGCCGCCGCAAGTCGATCACCGACCTTCTGTCGCTGCTCAACAACAACCTGTCCGAGTGCAAGGGCAACTGCCAGAAGAGCGGCGGCCCTAAGATCGTGATGAAGAAGAAATCCGACAAGCCTTCCAGCAACTGGGGCCGGGCGGTCAGCGGCAACGTCGACGGCGAGCGCACCAAACTCGACGCCAACCACAACCGCGACCAGGTGAAAGGGCAGGCCGGCGAAGGCCCGTCCGAGACCGAGACGACCCATTCCCCTGAAGGGCGACAACTCGCCTCCCGCAGCTACCGCGAGAACTACGCCAAAGCTCGCAAGCGGACCGAAGCCGCGCTCAACAACGAGCCGATCCCCCTCGGCCATCGTCAGACGATCCGTCGCTACTTCGAGCTGATCCGTCCGGACGGCGACGAGGCCGAGCAGGTGGCCCCGACCTCGAAGCCCGACGCTTCAAATTGATCGCCGACCCTCAACGCGCCGGGCCGGCCGCCTACTTCGGGGTGGCGGCCCTGCGCGGGGCCCGATAGGGGACGACGATCTCCGTCGCGGGGAGCGCCTGCTGGAGCGCCTTCGCTCCTTCGTCCCCCACCTTCGTCCCCGACAGGTTCAGCCATCGCAGCACGGTCAGGGCCGCCAGGTTGACGAGGCCCGGGTCGCCGATCTGCGTCCCTCCCAGGTCCAGTTCTCCGAGGGCCGTCGCCTTGCCGAGGTGGACGAGCCCTGCGTCGGCGACCTTTGTCCGCCTCAATTCCAAACGGGTCAGCGAAGTGAGTTTCGCCAGTGCGGAGAGCCCCGCATCTCCGACGCGGGTTCCGTTGAGCGTCAGAGTCGTCAACGGCAGGGGCGCGGTTCCCGAGACCAGGTTCGCCATCCCCTCGTCGCCGATATCGTCGCCGTCGAGGACCAACTCTTTCAAAGAGCTCAGGTCCTTGAGCGCAGCCAGGCCTCGGTCCCCGATCTTCGTGGAGTTCAGGCTCAAGGTCGTGAGCCCGCGCATTCCCGCAAGGGGCTCCATCCCACGGTCGTCGAGCGCAGTTCGAGACAGGTCGAGTTCGGCGAGCCCACTGAGGGGAGCGAGGCTTTTCGCCCCCGCGCCGGTGATCTTCGTCCGCGAGAGGTTCAGCATGGTCAACTTCGTGAGGCCCTGCAAGTGGGGGAGTCCTGCGTCGCCGACGTCCGTCGCCTCCAGGTCGAGCGTCGTCAAGTTCCGCAAGGAGGCCAGGCCGGCCATCCCCGCGTCGTTCGCCGCCGAGCCCGAGAGGTCGACCGATATCAGGTTTTCAAACGCCCCGAGCCCCTTACCGGTCGCCTTCGTTCCTGAGAGGTCGAGCGATTGAAGGCTGGTCGCCAGGCCGTCGGCCAATTCCCGCAGCGACGCGTCCTCGGCCTCGGTATTGGCGAGGCTGAGTTCCTGGAGTTCGGTCAGCGCGCCCAGCGCTCCGAGCCCCGACGGATCGAAGTCGCAATCCGAGAGGTCGAGTCGTTGAAGGCCCGTCGCGCCGCCAATCGCCGCGAGAGCCTCCGCTGAGAGCTGACAGCCTCGGAGGTCGAGCTGGCGAAGGCCCCGCAGGGCGGCCAGGGATCTCAGGGAATCGGCGTCGACTTTCGCATCTCTCGCGAAGGAGATCTGTTGAATCTCTTCGAACCAATCGAGGCCGACCCAGCGCTGGAGCGTTTCCGGAGTCCACTCGCTCCACCAGACCGGTGCGACGACGACGTCGCCGCCTTGTTGCTTGATCGACTGGCGGACCCGTCGTTTTCCGGAGTTCCGCGCGGCCGCCAATCCCAGGAGGAGGCCGATTGCGGCGATGCCGACCAACGCCCATCGGAGGCTCAGCGCGGGGCGTTTCCTGAACCTCCTGAGGACAGTCCAATGCATCGGACTCGTCTCCTGATCCCTTTTCGTTCCCTGGAACGCATCGTTCCAGGGATCGCTCGAGACGTCAAGGCGCGGCCTTGGGAGGTCGCCGCGGATCGGTGGAGAGGCGAGCGGGCGATGCGGAGCCGGGCCGTCTGAAAGGAGTTCCCGGGGCGGTGGGGGACGGCGTGTCCGGACCACATGGGCTCGCCGCCGCCAGGCTCACGCGAGCCGCCGTCGAGCGAGGGGCGGGCCCCGGACGGCCGAGGCCCGGTTCCCGCGAGCAATCGGGCCGATGGTGCCCAGCGGCGGGAGCTGCCCGTAGATCGTCTTGAGAACCCCACGGGCCCTTCCGCCGAACGCCGGAGCGAACCGAGGGCGGTTGAGGTCGAAACGGGCTGGATTGAGCGCGCGGCGGGCGGCGAGTTTGGGCGGTTGTTCGCCAGTTCGACGCTCTCAGGCCGCTCCGCCGGCAGGTCAGCCGCACTGATGACCCCGTGCGAAACAAACGACCCTCTAGCTTGCGGGGCCCAGTGGATCAGTCGCGACGGATTCATTGGGTGGGACGCAGGCTTCGAATCGTGAGGATCGAGTTGCGCGGGGGGCCAAGTGCGTGAAGATGAGGGCCGAAGCGAGCGTTGCCAGCGAGGACGATGGTGCGGCCCAGGAGGGGGCTGCGCCCGACAGGCTCACCGCGACGCCCGTCGCCCAACCCGTCAGCATGCCGGCGATCATGGCCGGCCCGGTGCAACGCCAACCGGCGACAGCCACGGCGACGCACGTCAGCAACGGGCCTGCGAACACGCCCAGGATCACCTGCGACATCTCGAAGATCGTGCCGAGCTTCGAGAGGAAGCCGGCCGTCACGGTGGCGAGCGCGCCTAGGAGCAGAGAATAGACTCGCCCCCACCAGAGCGCCTGGGTCGGGGTCGTGCTGGGAAGGAACCGCGTGTGGAAGTCGATGGTCAGGACGGACGCGAGCGCGTTGATGCCGCTGGGGATGCCCGTCGCGGCCAGCAAGGCCGCGAGCAGCAGGCCAGCGACTCCCGGGGGGAGTCGAGTCGCCACGAAGTGCGGGAACACCTGGTCGGGCTTGCTCGGCAGCGTCGGGTCGGCTGTGTGCGAGTAGAAGGCGAACATCGAGAGGCCTACGGTCGACAGCAGCGACACCACGATCACGACCCCGATGATGTTCACCGCGAACGACCGGGCGGCGACTCGAGCGTCGCCGATCATGAGGTAACGCTGGAGCGACATCGGGTCGCCGATGTAGTTGGCCAGGTTCCCGAGGCTGACCCCCAGCAGCACGGTCCAGACGGTGAGAGGGCTCGTGGGGTCAATCGAGAAATTGAGGACGTCGAACCGCCCCTGCCGGGCGACGTCGGCCAGGGCCTCTCCCACCGGGACCGGCATCTGCCACCACGCCGAGATGATCGTCGCCGCCACGCCGAAGGCGATCACGGGGATGTGCAGGGCTTCCGTGACGATCACCCCGCGCACGCCGGAGACCACGGTGTAGAGCGTGTTGCTCAACCCCGTGATCAGGACGATGGGCCAGAACCAGCGCTGGTCCAGGCGGCCCATCGTGATGATCGCCAGGGTTGGGGCGTAGATCATCGCGGCCATCCAGCCGATCCGCATCAGGACGTAAAGCCCCGCGGCGAAGGTCCTCGCGGCGGGCCCGAACCGGGACTCGATCACCTGATAGGGAAAGGCCCAGCCGCCGGCGAGGTAGCGAGGCAGGAACCAGTATCGCAGGATCGTGTACTGGATCGGCAGGCAGACAAGCACGCCCCAGACCGGCAACAGCACGCCGTTGGAATAGACGACGCTGGGGTAGGCGATGAAGCTGATCCCTGAGAAAAACGTGGCCGCGATGCTCAACCCGACCAGGACCGACTCGAACCAGGAATGCTGCGAGCCGCCGGCGACGAAGTAATCCTCCGCGTCCTCCCCCTTGCCCCGCGACAGGACGCCGATGATCGTAATCCCGATCATATAAGCCGCCATGATGGAGACGTCGATCCAGTGCATGCCGATCTCTCGCGAGGTGAAGGGGGCTCGGGCGTGACGAATGGGTCCGTCGGATGCCGGGGGCGAGATCGATCAGGGGCGGCTCCCGTCGCGGCGCTCCAGCTTGACCGTCCGCCCGACGACGTCTCGGCGCATGCCCTTCGACCAGCCGCCCAGGTCATAGGCCAGGTAGATCACGTCGTCGGTCGGCGTCTCCTCGATGGCCGTGTAATGAGTCGTCAGGACCCCGGACGTGATCCGGGAAACGGCGCTCCAGGTCTGACCGTGGTCGCGGCTGACGGCCAGATAGTTCCCGTTCCAGGGATGGTCCGGCCGTCGCCAGCAGGCCTTCTGCGGGATGCGAACGCCGAACGTGGCGACGAGGAGCCCGCTGCGCAGCTCGATCAGGTCCGGGTCGACGGCCGCCCCTCGAAGCTCGTCCAGATTGTTCTCGTCGATCGGCTTGCCGCGGGCGTCCTTCAGATTCCGGTAGTGGTCGGCCCAGAGCTCGACGCGATTGACGTCGAGCCCCGCGACGATCCACTCGCGCGGGGGGCTCCAAGTCGCACCGAGGTCTTCCGAGGTCGCTGCATACAGATTGCGGCCGGTGCGCATCAGGCAGATGAGCCGATCTGGGTTCGGCCCCTTGCTCGTGCGGCAGAGCACCGGCTCGCCGAAACCCTCGGTGCCGACGCTGGGATCGACGGCGATCGTCGAGACGAGCTTCCAACTGCGTCCCTTGTCGGACGAACGGACGAGCAGGGCCCGCGACTTCATCATCGTCGGGGCGTACGTCGCGGGCGTCGCGTCCCCTTCGAGCCATCCGTAGAGCGTCGTGAGGAGGTCGCCGTTGGGCAGTTCCAGGATGCGCCGATGGGCTCGCATGGCGGCGTGCGGACGGCCGCCGTCGTCGCTGGAGCCGTCGAACTTCGCGCGAGGAATGTCGAACAAGGCGTCGCGGGGACCGTCGACCGTCTTCCAGTCGTCCGTCGAGACGTAGATCTGTCCGATCCCCTCGCCGGGCTTTGCGCCGGGAGGGACATAAGTATCCAGGGCGAGGATCGACCCATCGCGCGTCTGAATCGCCCCGCCTTCCATGTTGAGGCCGTTCTCGCCGGGGGTGAGGGGGAGGATGGTCCAGGTCGCGCCGCCGTCGCGCGAGATTTGCGTGCACATCGCGGAGAAGTAAGCGATCCGCTTCGATGGGAACGGCTTCTCGGGGACCTGGGCCTGCAAGAGCAGAGCGCCCGAGCGCATGCACAGGAGCGAAGGTTGGAGGCCGCGAGGCAAGACCACGAGAGGTTCGCCGAACGTCAGCCGGATCGAGCCGTCGTCGAGGATCATCTCGGGAGGTTGCGCGCCTGCCTCGGGGGCTGCGACCCGGGGGGCGTCCTGAGCCGGCGAGCGGCCGGCGATCAGGAGAAGGGCCGAGAGCATCGCGGCGATGGGCTTCGTTCTCATCTCGTGGTCGCTCCTGACGACTTCAGGGACAGATAGGGAGGATCAGCAGGTGGGAGAGATGTTCCCGGAGCGTGTGCTTGGCCCGCTCCGCGTCGCGGGCCCTGAGCGCCTCGAGAATCCTCCGGTGCTCTTCCAGGGTGCGTGCGCAGGCCCGGCGCCATTGCTCCGGCTCCTCGACGTCGCCGTGGATCAGGGGGAGAGGGGCGCGTTGGTAGAGGTCGGACAGGCGCCTCATCCGCGCGGCGTCGATCAGGGCCTCGTGGAATCGACGATCGGCCTCGATCGCCCCGAGGGAGTATTCACCCTCCAGGAAGCGGGCGAATTCCTCGCTGGCCTGATTCATCGGAGCCAGGTCGGGCGATTCGGCCGTGCAGACCTCGTCGATCGCGAGGCACTCCAGGGCGAGGCGCAGCTTGGTGATCTCGGCCAGGTCCGCGGGGGTCATGGCGGGCACGAAGTAGCCGGTACGTTCGCCGCGGTCGATCAAACCTTCGGCCGCGAGCCGGGCGAAGGCTTCCCGCAAGGCCGTGCGATGGACGCCGAGCCGCTGGGACCAGTGCGGCTCGCGCAGCCGACCGCCGGGCTCGATCTGCTGAAGGATCAACAACCGCCGCAACGACCGGTAAGCGCGGTCGCGCTGAGAGGCCAGGTTGTCGGACGACAGTTTCGGCATGGGTGAGCCTTCGCTCTGTTCGTGGAGGAATAATGTCGACGATTATTGCGGATCTATGTCGTCCAAAAAACAGAAATCCGGGGTGAAAGTCTGAGCTTCTTGGTCGTTGAAATCTGTGGGAGGCCGACGTATTCTGGGCTCGCGAGAGCATTGTGGCGTCAAGGTCGCGGTATCTATGTCAGCGCAAAGGGCTCTCTCGCGCTCGCGGGGGCGTCCCGAAATCCGGTCGGGAGAGACACGATGAAACCCAGTCGCGTGCTGAGCAAGCTCCGTGCGGGGCAGACGTCGTTAGGCGTCACCTTGCACCTGACGGATCCCTCGGTCTTCGAGTTGGCCGGCCTGATGGGGTTTGACGCCATCTGGATGGACATGGAGCACCACGGATACAGCCTGGAGACGGCGGCCAACCTGATCCGGGGGGCTCGCGTCGGCGGCACCGACGTCATCACGCGACCGGGCAAGGGGGAGTTCATGCGGATGTCCCGCATGCTCGAATTCGGCGCCAAGGGGATCATGTACCCTCGTTGCGACTCCGCCGCGGAGGCCCGCGAGGTCGTCCGCTGGGCGAAGTTCGCCCCGCTCGGTCAGCGCGGGTTCGACGGGGCCGGGGCCGACGCCCCCTTCTTGCTGACCCCCATGGCCCGCTACATTCGCGAGGCGAACGAGCAGACCTTCATCATCATCCAGATCGAGGACCAGTCGGCGCTGGACCAGGCCGAGGAGATCGCCGCCGTCCCAGGCGTCGACATGCTGATGCTCGGCCCCGCGGATTTCTCGATCCTCTCCGGCATCCCGGGCGAATTCACCCACCCGAAGATCCTGGCCGCCTATGAGAAGGTCGCCCAGGCCGCGAAGAAGTCCGGCAAATCCTGGGCGGCGATCGCGGGCACGGTCGAGATCGCTCGGAAGATGATCGAGATGGGCGCCGGGCTCCTGTTCCATTCCGCCGACATCATCCTCATCAAGAGCGGCTTCGAACGCATCCAGGCCGAGTTCGGCCCCAAGGTGGGCCTGACCTTCAATCGGGCGCCCGAACTGGAAGGGGCCAGCTACCTGGGGGGCGACTGATTTGGACGGGCGTCGCGTCCTCATCATCGGCGCGGGATCGATCGGCGAACGCCATCTGCGGTGCTTCCTCGCCACGGGGAGGTGCCGCGCGGCCTTCGTCGAGACCAACCCGAGACGCCGCGCGGAGGTGGCCGATCGCTATCCGCAGGCCGTCGCCCACGAGACGCTTGAACACGCGCTGGAGCAACGGCCTGGGGCCGCCGTCATCGCGACGCCGGCCCCGTCGCACATCCCACTGGCGACTCGCCTGGTGGAACTCGGAATCCCGGTGCTCGTCGAGAAGCCCCTCAGCGTCAGCCTCGACGGCGTCGAAGCGCTCGCGGTTCTGACCGCTGAACAGAGGGCCTCGGTCGCCGTGGCCTACGTCATGCGCGCCCGTCCGCCGCTTGCCGAAATGCGACGGGCTTTGGCCTCGGGGCGGTTCGGACGGCCGCTTCAACTCGTCGCGACGGCCGGGCAGGATTTCGCCCACTACCGGCCCGCGTATCGCGAGACCTACTATGCAGACCGCTCCTCGGGGGGTGGCGCAGTTCAGGACGCCCTCACGCATCTTATCAACGCCGGCGAATGGCTTGTCGGCGGAGTCGACCGGGTCGTCGCCGACGCGGCCCGATTGAGGATCGAAGGGGTGGATGTGGAAGACACAGTGCACGTCCTCGCCCGCCAGGGCGACGTCATGGCCGACTACGCCCTCAACCAGCACCAGGCCCCCAACGAGACGACGATCACCGTCGCCTGCGAGCGGGGGACCGTTCGATTCGAACTCCACGCCGGGCGTTGGCTGTCCTGCGAGCGAGCAGGGGCCGCATGGCTCGACCACGGTCCCGGCGGCCCCCTCGACCCGGACGCCCCGTTCATGCGACAGGCCGAAGCCTTTCTCGATGCCTGTGAAGGGACGGCGCCTCCACTTTGCACGCTCGAGGAGGGAACCCGAACGCTTCGCGCCAACCTGGCGATCCTGGAGAGCGTCGAGACGGGGCGTTGGGTCGAGACGGCGAGCGTCGGAGCCCGGTCATGAGCGGGCCCCAAGATCGCGATGTCATGGACCTTTTCAGCCTGCGGGGCAAGGCGGTTCTGGTCACCGGCGCAACCGGCCGCCTGGGCTCGGCGATGGCCTCGGCGTTGGCGGAGGCCGGGGCGAGCGTCGTCGTCAGCAGCCGCGATGAGAAGGCCGCCCGGCAGGCAATGGAGCGGCTGCCGCGCGTCGGAGGGGCGGAGCATCAAGCCGTTGCGATCGACCACATTGACGAGGCGTCGATCGAGTCCGGTTTCGAGGCCGCCGAGCGCCTCACCGGCGGAATCGACGTGCTCGTGAACAACGGCCACGAGCCGACGCCCATGGACTGGCGATCCATCACAGGCGACCAGTTCAACCGACAACTCGCCAACGCCACCGGCTACTTTCTTCTTGCGCGTCGGCTGAGAGAGCACGTGGTCGGCCGCGGCACCGGCGGCGTCGTGGTGATGCTCGGCTCGATGTACGGCCTCGTCGGCTCCTACCCGGACGTCTATGAAGACGGGGCTGCGAATCCGGCCGCTTATCAGGCTTTGAAGGGCGGGGTGATCCAGTTGACGCGTCATCTGGCGGTCTACTGGGCGCGGGACGGCGTGCGGGTGAACTGCCTGAGCCCCGGTCCGTTTCCCGGCGAGGCCGCACCGCCGAAGCTTGTGGGACGCCTGGAAGGCAAGTCGCCCATGGCGCGCATGGGTCGGCCCGAGGAATTGAAGGGGGCGATCGTTTTCCTGGCCTCGGACGCGTCGAGTTACATGTCGGGCCACAACCTGGTCGTCGACGGAGGATGGACGGCATGGTGAGCCCGGACGAGACGATGCGGCAAGTGGAAGCGACGCCGGCGCTGGTGATCGATGAACCGACGGTCGCGCGCAACGTGGAGCGGCTCGCGAATTACGCGGCCTCCCATCGCCTTGACGTGCGTCCCCACACGAAGACCCACAAGTCGCTCCGAATGGCCGAACGCCAGGTGCACGCCGGCGCGACGGGCCTGACGACGGCGAAGGCGGGCGAGGCCGAGGTCATGACGGCGGCCTCGCGAGACCTCCTGGTCGCCTACCCCGTCGTGGACGAATACCGCTGCCGACGTCTGGCGGCGATGGCGCGCGAAGGCGTCCTGATCCGCACGACGGCCGACTCGCTCGAAGGCGTCGAGAGGCTCGCCGCCGCGGCTCAGGCCGCCGGGACGACGATCGGCGTGCTTGTCGACCTCGACGTCGGCTTCCATCGCACGGGCGTCTCGTCTCCCGCGGCCGCCCTTGAACTGGCGCAGGGGATCGACGCCGAGCGGTCGCTGCGGCTTGATGGGATTTTCTTCTACCCCGGCCACGTCTGGGAGCCCGTCGATTGCCAGGGGGCGGAACTGTCGCGGATCGACGGCCTGATCGCTGAGTGCGTCGATCTGTGGGGACGCTCTGGGCTTAACGTGCACATCATCTCCGGCGGTTCCACGCCGACGGCCTACCAGTCGCACCTGGTCGCTCGGCAGACGGAGATCCGGCCGGGGACTTACATCTATAATGACATGAACACTGTGCGGGCCGGTTTCTGCTCCCTGGAGGACTGTGCGGCGACGGTCGTCTGCACCGTCGTCAGCACGGCCGTCGCGGGCAAGGCCGTCATCGACGCCGGAACCAAGACGCTGACGAGCGATCGCAACGTCAAGTTCCCGGATTCCGGACACGGCCACGTCGTCGAGTATCCCGATGCGGTCGTCGTCCGGCTCAGCGAGGAACACGGCGAACTCGACGTGAGCCGCTGCGAACGGAAGCCCCGGATCGGAGAACGCGTGTCGGTGATCCCGAACCACGTCTGCCCGTGCGTCAACCTCCAGGACGCCTTTTGGATGCGTCGCGGCGACGGTACGCTCGAACGGGTGGCGGTCGACTCGCGCGGGAGGCTCTCATGAACGATCGCAAACCCCTCGCCGGCGTCCTGCCGGTGTTCCAGACGCCCTTTCTCGACGATGAGTCGATCGACGAGGCAACGCTCGAAGCCGAGATCGAGTGGCTTTACGACGCCGGGGCCGACGGCGTCGTGATGGCGATGGTGTCCGAGGTGTTGCGTCTGGATCTCGACGAACGGCGGCGGCTGGCCGAACTGGCCTGTCGAATCGGGGGGCGTCGCGGCGCGGTGGTCGTCAGCGTCGGCGCCGAGAGCGCCGTCGTCGCCGAGCGCCTGGCCCGTCACGCCGAGGATGTCGGCGCGACCGCGACCATGGCCATTCCCCCGGTCTCGGTCGGCGTCGAGGAGGGGGAACTTCTCTGCTACTACGAGCGGATCGTTCGCGCCACGACGATCCCCCTGGTGGTCCAGGACGCCAGCGGCTACGTCGGCCGTCCGATGTCGATCGCCATGCAGGCCCGGCTCCTGGACGAGTTCGGCGCCGACCGCGTCTACTTCAAGCCCGAGGCGACGCCGATCGGCCCCAGGCTCAGCGCGCTGCGGGACGCGACCGGCGGCCGGGCGCGGATCTTCGAGGGGACCGGCGGCATCGCCCTGCTCGATAGCTATCGTCGCGGGGTCGTCGGCACGATGCCCGGCGCTGATCTCATCAAGGGGATCGTCGCCCTTTGGCGGGCGTTGGAGGCAGGGGACGAGCCCAGGGCCTATCGAATCTCGCTGCCGGTCTCCTCGCTGATCGCCGTGCAGCAGAGCCTCGACGCCTTCCTGGCCGTCGAGAAACACCTGCTGATGCGTCAGGGGGTTTTCCGGAACGCGATCGTCCGAGGACCCGTCGGCTACAAGCTGGACGAGGAGACGCGCCTCGAGGTCGACCGGCTCTTCGACCTGGTGACGGCCGCCGTGGAGGAAACGCCATGATCATCGACGTTCACAGCCACGTCTGGGAATATCCCCGCCACTTCGGCGACGACTTCCGCTGCCAGGCGATTCGCGCCCGCGCGGGCGTCGAGGTCGACCTGACTGTCCGCTACGAGGACTACCGCGCCACCTGCCCCGCGGACACCAGGACCATCGTCTTCGGCGGGAAGGCGAAGCTCAGCGACCAGTGGGTCGACGATCGGTACGTCGCCGAATACGTCGCGGCGCACCCGGACACCCTGATCGGGTTCCTCTCCCTCGACCCGACACAGGAGGGCTGGGAGCGCGAGATGCGCGAGGGCCGCGAGGAGTTGGGCCTCCGGGGCATCAAGCTCCTGCCGATGTACGCCGGCTTCTGCCCCGACGACGAGCGACTCGACCCCCTCTGGCGTTACGCGACTCAGCATCTGCTGCCGGTCCTCCTGCACACCGGGACGACCTTCATGGCCCAGGCGCCCCTGGAATACACGCTGCCCAGGCACATCGACACGGTCGCCCGCCGGTTCCCCGACGTAAAGATCATCATGGCCCACCTCGGCCATCCCTACGAAGGCGAATGCGTCGTGACGTTCCGCAAGCACCCGAACGTCTACGCCGACGTCTCCGCCCTGCACTACCGGCCGTTCCAGCTCTACCACTCGCTGATGCTGGTGCAGGAGTACGGCGTCTGGGGGAAGGTCCTCTTCGGTACCGACTACCCGTTCACCACGGTGAACGAGTCGATCGCCGGCATCCGCAAACTTAACGACATGCTCGAAGGGACGAAGCTGCCGCGGCTCAACGTCGAGGAGATCGAGGCGATGATCCATCGCGACTCCCTCGCCATCCTCGGACTCGACGGGCACTGAAGCAGGAGCGAACGACTGTGAGCGTTCAGACCATCGGAATCGTCGGGCTCGGAATGCTCGGCCGGGGCATCGCGACCTGCCTCCTTTCGCACGGCTTCCGCGTGATCGCCTATACGCTCGAACCGGCGACCCGCGCCGACGCGCGGGCGCACATCGCCTCGGCGATCGAGGATCTGGTCCGGCGCGGCGGGTTTCCCGAGAGCCTCATCTCCGAGTGGAAAGACCGCTACGTCGAGGCTGCCGGCCTCGCCGAGATGGCACCGTGCGACTTCGTGATTGAGAGCATCTTCGAGGATCTCGACGCGAAGCAGAGGCTGTTCGACGACGTCGAGGAAATCGTCGGGCCGAATGTTCCGATCGCCAGCAACACATCCGCTCTACCGATCTCCCTGCTCCAGGCTGGTCGCAAACGCCCCGAACGGTTCGTCGGCGTGCACTGGGCCGAGCCTTGCCATCTGACGAACTTCCTCGAAGTCGTCCGCGGCGAACAGACCGACGATGCGACGACCGAGGCTGCGATGGACCTGGGACGGCGCGCGGGCAAGGACCCGGCGCTGGTGCGCAAGGACGTGGAGGGGTTTATCGTCAACCGGATCGGCTATGCGATGTATCGCGAGGCGTTCTGGCTGTTGGAGAACGGCGTCGCGGACGTCGAGACGATCGACCGGTCATTCCGCAACGCGTTCTCCGTCTGGGCGAACGTTGCCGGCCCGTTCCGCTGGATGGATCTCACCGGCCTGCCGGCGTATCTCGCCGTGATGAAACGCCTCTGGCCTCAATTGAGCCAGGCGACCGAGCCGCCCACATTGATGAAGGAACTGGTCGAGAGCGGCGCGAAGGGCGTCAGCAACGGCCGGGGTTTTTTCGACTACACCCCCGAAGAAGCCGCGCACTGGGAACGGAAGCTGATCGAGAACGTCTGGGCGTCGCGCGAGGCGGCTCGGAAAGCTGAGCCCTCGTAAGGCCGATCATTCTGGGGAGATGTGACGTGAGCGAGCGAGAAGAGAAGCTGATCGCGCTGGGCTATCCCATCGAGAAGACGACGCCTGAAGGCGATCTCGTCGACGCCGTGGCGATCACGGGAAGCATCGTCTATGCCTCGGGTCAGGTTCCTTTCGACGGCTCCGAACTCGTCGGCAAGGGGAAGGTCCCCAGCGAGGTCGGCGTCGACGAGGCGACGCGCGCCGCGGCTCTGTGTGCGGCCAACGTGCTCCGGGCGGTCCGCAAACGCCTTGGTTCGCTCGACGCGGTCGCCCGAGTGGTTCGGATCACCGGCTACGTCAACTCGGATCCCGATTTCACCGATCACCATCTGGTGATCAACGGCGCCTCGCGGTTGGTGCGTGACGTCTTCGGCGAGGACGGCCGGCACGCACGGACTGCGCTGGGGATGGCCCAACTCCCCCTTGGTTCCTGCGTCGAGGTGGAGATGATCCTGGAGCTTCGAAACTAGCTCCGCCGCTCGCTGCACTGATGGAGAGGACGCCATGAAAACCCAGGCCGCTGTCCTGTACGAGAGCGGGAAGCCGAGGCCCTATGCGGTCACGACGCCCCTCGTCGTCGAAGACCTGGAGTTGGAGGCCCCCGGGACGGGCGAGGTCCTCGTCGAACTCGCCGGCGCGGGGCTATGCCACTCCGACCTCTCGACGATCGACGGCTCTCGACCTCGGCCTCTGCCGATGGTCCTGGGGCATGAGGCCAGCGGCGTCGTGCGCGAGACGGGGCCGGGGGTGGTCGGCTTGAAAGCCGATGACCACGTCGTCTTTTCGTTCGTGCCGACCTGCGGCCGGTGCCGACCCTGCGTGGACGGCCGCCCCGCCTTGTGCGAGCCCGGCGCCGCCGCGAACCTCGCCGGGACCTTGCTCGGCGGCGGCGTGCGCTTCCGCAAGGGGGGGACGCGGGTCCTGCACCACCTCGGCGTTTCCGCGTTCTCCCGATACACGGTCGCGGCCCAGGAGTCGCTCATCAAGATCGACCCGACCTTCCCGCTTCCGACCGCCGCCCTCTTCGGATGCGCGATCCTGACGGGCGTGGGCGCGGTCGTGAATACCGCGCGGGTCGCGCCCGGTCGGGCCGTCGCCGTCTTCGGGATGGGAGGCGTCGGCCTCAGCGCGGTGATGGGGGCGAAGCTCGTCGGAGCCTCGCCGATCATCGCGGTCGACGTCCTCCCCGACAAGCTCGACATGGCGTTGAAGCTCGGGGCGCATCACGTATTCAGTCCAACGGCCGGCGATCCCGCCGCCGCCATCACCGATCTGACTGACGGAGGGGTCGATTTCGCTTTCGAGGCGGTCGGATCTGCGTCCGTCCTGGCGACGGCCTACGCCTCGCTTCGTCGTGGGGGTACCGTCGTCAGCATCGGCCTGCCGCATCCTGAGCAGAAGTTCTCGATCTCGGCGGTCACGTTGGTCGCCCAGGAGAAGGCCGTCGTCGGTTCGTACATGGGCTCGTCGGTCCCCCGTCGCGACGTACCCCGGATGATGTCGCTGGCCGTCGGCGGCCTCTTGCCGGCCACGTCGCTCCTAAGCCCGCCGGTGCGACTCGAGGAAATCAACGTCGGCTTCGACCTTCTCGCCGAAGGCCGGGCGATACGGCAATTGGTGTTGTTCGATGAGAGCCCTCACCTTCCGGAATCCTGTGTATCCCGGTGAGGTTCTGACGGCGACCCCATCGACGCCCAATCTCAATGCGCCGCGGCCCGGCATTGACCCCGCGTGAAGAATGGCTTCGGTCCGCGACACCTCCAAGGGAGGACACCAGGGGAGCCTGCCAACATCCTCTGGGCAGGCCCATGGCGCAAGGGCCGATTCGTTGCCAAGCGACCGCTGGGCGCATGAAGAAGGGGTCATGTCTCTCGACATAACCCCTTGCTGCGTCAGTGCCGGAGACAGGACTTGAACCTGCACGGGCATGGTTAGCCCACTAGCCCCTCAAGGTACTTTTTGCACGCATGGGTTGCCATGGAGTTGCGATGGAAATACGAGGCGCAACCCTTGGATAACATGGGGTTACGGTAAAACCACGGGGGGATTGACGGGGGATTGCCGAAGGGTTGAAATGGCCATCGTCGGTGTAAGTCCGGTGTAAGTCGCACCTGGTTACACCCGAACGAGGGGCCGCCCCATGAAGTGCTTCGTCCGCGTCGTGAACGGCAACTACCACGTCGGTTTCGAGTATGCCGGGAAGCAATACACCCACTCCCTCAGGACGAAGTCGAAGAAGGAAGCCGACGTCCGGGTCGGGGTGATTCGGGACACGCTGTACCGACTCGAGTCGGGAACCTTGGAGATCCCACCAGGGGCCGACGTGAAGTCCTTCGTGGTGGCCGGCGGCAAGATCGTGGAAGCCCCGAAGCCCATCGAGTCGATCACCCTGGAACGGCTGCGGGACGAGTATTCCGACGCCCGGATTGGGGTCGAGTCGAATACCCGGAAGACGATCAGGATCCACCTGAACCACGTCGCAAAGATCCTGGGCGCGTCGACTTCCTTGCGGACCCTCGGTCTCGTCGACGTCGAGCGGTATGCGAAACTCCGGTTGCGCAAGAAACGCAACGGGAAGCCGACCAGCGGCTACACCACGAAGAAGGAATTGCGGACCCTCAAGCTGGCCTGGTCCTGGGCGGCCGAGAGGGGGCTGGCGCAGCCTCCCGACTGGGAGGTGGGGTCGATTTCGCTGCCGAAGGATCGTGGGCGAGAGCCGTTCCGGACGTTCGATCAGATCGCCAAGATCCTGTCCCGTGGGGGCGTCTCACCTGAGGAAGAGGACCGCCTCTGGGAGACGCTGTACTGCGACTCGCGGCAAGTTGGCGAGCTACTCGACTACGTAGAGGCGACCGCGCCGTCCCCCTGGATCGTCGCCATGGTCGCTTTCGTCGCGCTCACGGGTTGCCGACGATCGGAGATGTGCCGGTCGCGACTGGAAGACTGGGACCTGGAGGCCGGGACGGTTCGGATTCGAGAAAAGAAGAGGGACACCAGCCGAGACGTGACCTTCCGGGAGATTGACGTCCACCCGAGATTGAAGCAGATCGTGGCGACTTGGTTCGCAGCCCACCCTGGGGGCCCCTGGGCGATCTCCCAAGACGGGACGGAACTCAACGTCGACCAGGCCACGGACCATCTGGCCCGGCTCCTCCGAGACGACCCCCGTTGGTCGAAGATCCGAGGGTTTCACACGCTTCGCCACAGCGTCGCATCGATCCTGGCGTCGAAGGGCGTCGACCAGCGCTACATCGACCGCGTCCTCGGCCACCAGACCGAGGCGATGAGGCGCAGGTATCAGCACCTAATGCCGCGCGGAGTCAAGGCTGCGATCGACGAACTTCTGTAGATTTGGAATGGCAGGGGAGCAAGCCGTGGGAGCGGTACCGGTCGAGTTCCTCCCGTGCGATCTTCCAGCCGCGGGAACGCCCGTGCCCGCTCTCCATCTTCTCGGCCGAGACCCTCCCAGTGAGGCACCACTCGCGAACCTGAAATTCGCTCCGGCCGACGATCGCGGCGACCTCCCGCGGACTGTAGAAGTCCTTGATGGTCCGCTCCGAGACGAGCCGCTCGAGCAGGCCTTCGATCCGATCCAGGCGAGTCTCGATCATTTCCAGCCGGTCCATTGCTCCTCCTGCGGTCGAATCCCTATCGGCCCTGAGCCTCCACCCACAGAGTATCCGCCTCCGGTCCGATTGCGCGCTTCAGGCACCCACGGAACTCGAATTCACTTCGAGGAAGGACGCAGGCCGTGCGCCCTATACCGGACCACCTCTTCGTGTGGGATTTCCCACTGTTTCGAGGTCCCGCAGCCGGCGGCCCGCTTGATGCCCCGGAGCCGGCCCTCGCGACACCAAATCCTAATCACGTTCTCCGTCTTCCCGCAGATCTCGGCCATCTCGGAAATCGAATAGGCCTCCTTGATTTCCCGCTGGGAAACGAACTGCTGGAGCAGGGCCTCGATTAGCAGCAGTCGATCCTCGATCTCGGCCAGCCGGCTCTCGATCGCGGCCAGTCGGCCCTCGGCCTGCCTCGCGACCTCCTCTAACTGCGGCAGTTGAATCTCGATCACTGTCGTGCTCCCAAGTTGCTGCCGTTCACCCCACCCAATTCTCACGTCCCCGTCACTGCCTCTGCCAGAGCCGTTTCAACCGACGAGACGAGCGCTCTGGGTTCGAGGTGGGCGGCTGTTCGGACGACGCAGAGGACTCGGCGGCTCGAAGAGTAGGCGGACAGGGAGAGAGTCTTGGGTGGCATGCGCAGGCACCTCTAAAATCTGTTAGTTTGGTTATCGTTAATCACCCCCGGCCCGATTGCCGGGGGGAAAATGACAGCTGGATCAACCCACCCAGGCCCAGGACTTTCCATTCCTGACCTGCCGGATCGCCGGGACCGAAACGCCGAACCTCTCGGCGAACCTGGTGAGGTCGCCATGGCGGATCTCGGCGGCCTTGATTTCCAGGGCGGCGGCCGCGGTCAACTTGGCCAGCTTGTGTTCCCCGCCACGGATCCGGCGGCCCTTCCGGCAATTCGCCGCATGCGTCAGGTATTGCAAGTTGGAGGCTCGATTGTCCGAGCGCACTCCGTTTTTGTGGTCGACCTCCAACCCCTCTGGGCACTCGCCCAAAAACGCCTCGGCGACCAGGCGGTGCACAAGGCAACTGGGGCTTACCCCGGGGGACTTAGGACCCACCTGGAGATAGCCGTAGGGCGTCTTCGTCGGCCGCAGAATCCGGCCGCTCTTGTCATTGCGGATTTGGCCCTCGCTGCTGGCGCTGTAGCCGGGGGCCGATGGGATCGGCTTCCAGGTCTCGACGTTGGCGGGCTTGGGGAAGGTGAACGTCGTGGGCAGGAGTCGAGTCGGGGAAATCACTGGTGTAGCCTCCGTGCTGTTGGTGGCCGCCCCGTCCTGGGGCGGCCGTGGAACGAGTTGGGGGGATCAGAAGGGTTGCTTGCGAATCGCCTTGGTCGCGGGTTTGGCCGGCTGAATCTCGATCGGCTGTCGCCGGAGATCTTCGACGGCCCCCCGAAGGATCCGGCTCATCCAGGCCTCGGTGCAGCCGCAACCCACTTCGACCTCGGATCGAGTCGGCTTCGGCCCGGAACGGCAGATGATGCGGGCGCAACCCTTCACGCCCTGGTTGTCGTCGACCCAGGCGTAAATGTCGCAGTCCGGGTACAGGCGCGAGACCTCGGCGGCGACGCGATACCAACCCTTGGCGGCTTCGGCTTCGTAGGCTTCAGACGGACTCATGTTCGGTTCCTTCCTGGAGATGGGCCGCCCGAAGGCGGCCCTGGGAACGTGAGGAGGTTCAGGCGACGGGAACGTGGGCGGGAACGGGAGCCGGAGGGGGCGGCGGCGGAGGAGGCGGGCAGACGACGACGGCCGCCGCCTTCAGGGCGTCCATTCGGGCCTCGGATTCCACGCAGGCGGCGGCGAAAGTAGCGTCCCGCAACCGTTGTACCTCGGCCAGTTCGGCCTGTACGTCCCGCGGGCCGAACCGCAGGGAATCGACCGCCAGGTCCTCGAGCAACGCCAGCAGATCCTCCTCCGGGGCACCGATCGGGAAGGGCCGTTGGGCTTTGCGGCACTTAGCGGATGAGACCTGCAGCTGGCAGAGGCCGGCGGCCTCCGGCGTGACCTGGGCCCACCGGTCGTCGGAGGCTGCAGCCCACTCGGCCACGACCCCGACCAAGTCGGAGGCGGCCAGGAAGGGGCCCGCCGATGCCGCGGAGACCGGGTCGACCGGGTTCTTCCAATATCGGACAGTCGGTCGTCCCCCCTCCGTGCCCGACTCGGCCTGATGGGCGAGGATCCAACGCCGTTCACAGGCGGCCTGGATCGCCCGGTCAAGCTCTTCGGGCGACTTGAGACCGGACCACCCCTTCCGTTGCAGGTCCCGGCGCGTGAAGCCGTCGGGAAGATCCGACAGGCGACGAGCCAGCCTGGCTCCTGGAAGAACCGCCGCGCCGCCGGAGCAGCCATAGACGCGACGAGCATGGGCCTCGAGATAGACCGCCCAGCCGATCGCAGATTCAACGGCGGCGACGTCGACGGGCGGGATCTTGTCGGAGTCGACGTGCGCGACAAGGTGGTAGACCAGGGCCAGCGACGGGACCAGGCTGCGGTACTTGCTGAGGGCCGATTTCAGCGCCGGATCTTCGATCTCGCCGGAGCGCAGGCGGACCTCCAGGGCTTCGAACCAGACGTCGAAGATCGCCTGGGCTTCGGCGTCGAACCTGAAGGCGGGGGGGCCGCCGAACTGGTCGACGTGCCCGCCTCGAGAAGAGTAGTCGGCCTCGGCGATCTGCCTGAAGATCCTTCGGACCTCTTGCTTGGCCTCGTGGTCGGGCCAGCGCTCGCAAGGCTTGTACGGCACGGCGTCGGGCCAGACGAGCAGTTGGACCCGAGCCAGGAGGCCGTCCGCTCCGACGCCGTTCCGGGCTTCGGCGACCAATGCGGCCAACGGGCCCGGC